>JADGOZ010000095.1 GCA_017882705.1 Candidatus Nanopelagicales bacterium
CGGCGCGACGTTCGTGCGCGACCGCTCGATCCTGCAGCGGGCGTTCACCCAGGAGCCGGCCGACTACCTCGAGACGGACGGGCACGGCGACGCATCGGCCGAGAGCTCGCTCGACGAGATGGGCGTGCCCTACGCCGACTTCGGCGTCGAGCTCACCGCGCCGGCGCGCGGCGCCGTGGTGTGGAGCATCCTGCGCGAGCTCAGGCGTGACGGGGTCGCGGCCCGGATCCGGCAGGACAACGACCACGCCCGCCGCGTCGCCGACCTCGCGCGGGCCCACCCGCGCCTCGAGCTGCTGCTGGAGCCGGTGCTCTCGGTCTGCTGCCTTCGCTACCGGCCCGTCGGTGCCGACGAGGCCGACGTCGACTTCGTCAACGCCGAGATCCTGCGTCGGCTGCACCGCACGACGCCGTTCCTCCCCAGCTCGACCCGGGTGCAAGGCCGCGTCGCCCTGCGGCCCTGCTTCATCAACCCGCGCACGACCCCCGACCTCGTCGACGCCTTCGTCGACGCCGTTGTCCGGCTCGGTGACGAGGTCGTCGCGGTGGCCTGACCGCCACCCGACGCGAGACGCTCCTCGGGCGCTCACATCTGGCTGCACGGGGTACGACGCGGCCCTAGGGTCGTGCGCATGGCTGAGCTTCTCCTCGGCGGGCAGATCGACCCCGCGACCGGTTCCCGCACCGCCGACAACGCGACCGCGTCCATCTCCTCCGCGGACCTGACGACCCACGGCGTCATCGTGGGCATGACCGGATCGGGCAAGACCGGTCTCGGTGTCGTGCTCATCGAGGAGTGCCTGTCGTCCGGCGTACCGACGCTGCTGATCGACCCGAAGGGCGACCTGACCAACCTCTGCCTGATCTTCCCCGAGCTGCGCGGCGCGGACTTCCGGCCGTGGGTCAACGAGAGCGACGCCCAGAAGGCCGGCCTCGGCATGGACGCGTTCGCCGAGCAGCAGGCGACGGCGTGGCGGGACGGCCTCGGCGGCTGGGGCATCGCGCCGCAGCGCCTCGCGGCGCTGCGCGAGAAGGTCGAGTTCACGATCTACACGCCGGGATCACAGTCCGGGACGCCGATCAACATCGTCGGGTCGCTGCAGGCACCGGCCGCGGGCACGGACCTCGAGGTCGTGAGCGACGAGATCGACGGCTACGTCTCGAGCCTGCTCGGGATGCTCGGGATCTCCGGCGACCCGCTGTCCTCGCGCGAGCACATCCTGCTCGCCAACATCATCCAGAACGCATGGTCGCAGGGGCAGGACCTCGACCTCGCGACGCTGCTCGCGCAGGTGCAGCAGCCGCCGATGCGCAAGCTCGGCGTGCTCGAGCTCGACGCGTTCTTCCCGGCGAACGACCGGATGGCGTTCGCCATGAAGCTCAACGGGCTGCTGGCCTCGCCGTCGTTCGCGTCGTGGCTCACCGGCGACCCGCTCGACATCCAGTCGATGCTGTTCACGCCCGACGGCCGGCCGAGGTGCGCCATCGTCTCGATCGCCCATCTCGACGACGAGCAGCGCCAGTCGGTCACCGCGCTCGTGCTCTCGAAGCTCGTGACATGGATGCGTCGCCAGAGCGGTACGAGCGACCTGCGCGCCCTGCTCTACATGGACGAGGTCGCGGGCTACCTCCCGCCCACGGCGAACCCGCCGACGAAGAAGCCGATCATGCTGCTGCTCAAGCAGGCCCGCGCGTTCGGCCTCGGTGTGGTGCTCTCCACGCAGAACCCTGTCGACGTCGACTACAAGGCGCTGTCCAACGCCGGCACCTGGCTCATCGGCCGGCTGCAGACCGAGCAGGACAAGGCGCGCCTCATCGACGGGCTCTCGAGCGCGGCTGGCGGGGTCGACGTGAGGGTCGTCGGCGACACGATCAGCAACCTCGGCAAGCGCCAGTTCGTGCTGCGCAAGGCGGGCAAGGACGTGCCCGAGGTGATGACGACGCGCTGGGCGATGAGCTACCTGCGCGGCCCGCTCACCCGCGACCAGATCGGCGCCGCGATGGCCGTCGGCAGTGCGTCTGCCGCCCCGGCCGCTCCCGTCGTGCCCACGGCGACGCCGACCTTCGCTGCTCCCGCATCGCCGACGGCTGCGGCGCCGGACCCCGCGTCGACGTCTCCCGCTGCAGCTCCCGCGCCGCCGGTGGTCACCCCCGTCGCCCCGTCGACGGTCGTCACGAGGATCCCGCCGGCGACGGCCGGCGCCGACGAGCTGCCGGTGATGCCGGCGATCGCGGCGGGCGTCCCCATCGCCTACGTCGATTCCGCCGCGCCGTGGCTCGCGTCGGTGGGCGGCGTACCCGGGGGCCAGCACCTGCGCGCCGCTGCGGTCGCGCGCGTGGACCTGACCTACGACGACGGCACCGTGGTCGCCGCGCAGGAGGAGTACGAGGCGGTGCTGATGCCGCTCACGCAGGTGCCTGACCCGCGCCAGTTCGTGGCCGTCGACTACGACGACCGCGACCTCGTCCCGGCCGCACCCGCGGGCGCGGTCTACGGGCTCGTCCCGGCCGAGGTGAAGGCGAAGACCTACTGGACCGGGCTGCAGAAGGCCCTCGTCGAGGAGCTGGTCCGGTCGCGTACGTCGGAGATCCTGGTCAACACCGAGCTGAAGGCCGCGTCTCGCCCGGGCGAGACGCGCGAGGAGTTCGTCGCGCGCTGCCACACGCTCACCGACGCCGCGGCCGACAAGGCGATGACGGCGCTGCGCACGAAGTACGAGGCGAAGCTCACGTCCGCGCGGCAGAAGGTCACGGACGCGCAGATCAACGCCCAGTCGCTGCAGATGGAGTACGACTCGAACTTCGGTCTCGCGGCGACCGGGATGAACGTGCTGGGGAGCCTCCTCGGCGGACGGCGCAGCCGCTCGTCGCTCGCCGCGGACGCGCGCCGCCAGTCGGCCGCGAGCGCCAAGGTCGGCGCCGCGCAGCAGAAGGCGCAGGCCCAGGCGCAGGCGTTCACCGCGCTCGAGGCCGAGCTCGACCAGGAGATCATCGACCTCGACGACGAGTGGACGGCCAAGGCCGAGAGCGTCACCACGAAGTCCATCCCCCTCGAGAAGACCGACGTCGTCGTGAGGGACTTCCGCGTCGCCTGGATCCCCGTCGCGTAGTCGCCGTGAGTGCGAACCCCAGCGGGCGTCAGGCGCTGGCGGACTTGCTCGCGGTCGCCGTGGCCTTCGCGGTGCCCGACGGCTTCGTCGCCGGCGTCGGGGTCGGGCAGCCGTTGCCGGTCGCTACGACGACAGGCTTGGCCAGTGCGGCGTTGATCGTCTTCTGGTCCGGGATGCCCTTGTACTTCGCGCCGAGGACGACGTCGATCGTGGCGTCGGTGCGCTGGTCGAGCACGAGCGTGGCGCCCACGATGTAGAAGCGCATCAGCGTGGCGTTGTCCGTGCCCTTGGGGCCGTAGCGGATCTCGGCGACCGTCGCGAGGGACTTGCCCGACGGGTCGTTGGCGATCGAGCCGATCCCGAAGCCGCGCGTCTTGAGCGTGGCTGCCGTCGTGCGCGCGAGGCCGGCCCGGTCGGTCCCGTTGTAGACGTTGGTGGTGACGGTCGCCGGCTTGGGCAGCGCGGCGCCGGGTGTCACGGTCGTGGACACGCACGGGCCGGACGTGGTCCCCGACGCCGACGGTTCGGCGCTGCCGCCACCCTTGAGCAGGCGGATCGCGCCGAAGGTGGCGCCGAAGAGCACCAGCATCATGAGAACGACGAGGAACGCGGTGGCGACCGGGTGGCGACGCCGTCGACCCTCACCCTGGCCGAGGCCCGATCCCGACAGCATGCTCATCGCCGCGTACCCCCCGGTGCAGCAGTGGTGGTCGCCTCCGCGAGCCGCAGCCGGCCCTCGGGGGAGTCGAGGTCGAGGATCCGCGCGTGCAGCACGGCGCGGCCGTGCAGCGCCGTGCGCAGCGCGCGATGCAGGCCGTCCTCGAGGTAGAGCTCGCCGTTCCAGCGCACGACGTGCGCGAACAGGTCGCCGTAGAACGTGGACTGCTCGTCGAGCAGGGCGTCGAGGTCGAGCGTGCGCTTCGTGGTGATGAGGTCCGCGAGCCGGATCTGGCGCGGCGCCTGGAGGGCCCAGTCGGAAGGCGTGCAGCCGTGATCGGGATACGGGCGCTTGTCGCCGACCGCCTTGAAGATCACGGGAGCGAGTCTAGGCGGGGTCCGACGCCCCGGTCGGTCCCTCGCCGACACGGGCGCGGCGGGCCCCGGCACAGGAGTGACCCCCCGCGCACCCATCAGAGCCTGCTTACCCTTGCTGCCTTCCGGCCCTGGGGGAGTTCACGGGATGACGCCGCACGGGGGGTCGCGGAGCAGTCTACGGGAGGCTCCGGGCCTCGCGCGTCGCCCGTCCTGATGCTCCGATTTCGGCCCTGGCCCCGGACCCCCGTATTCTCCTCGGCGGAGGATTCGCCTAGTGGCCTAGGGCGCACGCTTGGAAAGCGTGTTGGGGGAAACTCCTCAGGGGTTCGAATCCCCTATCCTCCGCGGGACGAGGCGGGTGGCTGCGAGTCGGCCACCCGCCTTTCCCGTGCGCCGGTTACTCGGCCAGGGCGATCCGGACGGCGTCGGCCGCAGCGGTGGCCGGCCGGCCCAGGAGTGCGGCGAGCTCGGTGGGGTTCACCTCGAGCTCGCCGATCGAGATGGCGCGGTCGACGTCGGCGAAGATCGCCGCGACCGGCTCGGGGAGCCCTGCGCCGACGAGGATGCCCTGGAACGTCTCGACCGGGACACCGGTGTAGGCGATGGTCGTCCCGGTCACGTCGCTGAAGATCGCGGCGAGCTCGAGGAGCGTCACGGCGTCCCCGCCGAGCTCGTAGACCATGCCCTCGTGACCCTCGCCGGTGAGGACGGCGGCCGCGGCCTCGCCGAGCTCGCGCCGCAGGGCGATGCTGACCTTGCCCTCGCCGGCGGAGCCGACGATCCCGTGCTCGAGGTACGTCGGCAGCTGGGGCGTGTAGTTCTCGACGTACCAGCCGTTGCGCAGGACGGTCGTGGTGAGACCGGACGCGGCGAGCGCCTCCTCGGTGGCCTTGTGGTCGGCCATGAGCAGCATCGAGGACGTCGTGGCCTTCGGGCCCGAGGTGTAGACGACGTGGCCGACGCCGGCGCGCTGCGCGGCGTCGATCGCGTTGCGGTGCTGGCCCGCGCGGTCGTCGAAGTCGTTGCTGGACACGAGCAGGACCTTGTCGGCGCCGGCGAACGCCGCGTCGAGGCTGGCCGGGTCCTTGTAGTCGGCGACGACCACGGTGACGCCGCGGGCGGCGAGGTCGGCGACCTTCTCGGTCGAGCGGCCGGTGGCGGTGATGTCGGCGGCGGGCACGCCGCGCTCGAGCAGGGACTCGACGACGGCGCGGCCGAGGTGGCCGGTGGCACCGGTGACGACGAGGGACATGGGATCTCCTGAGGTGTCGGGGGCGGCCGGACGGCCGGTGGTCCACCGGCGCTAACCGGTTGAATGCGCAATTACTTCCCGTATCGGCCCTGGACCTGGCCGAGGAGGCCGTCCCCGGCCACCGGCCGACCCCCGTGTGGCCGTCGGGAGCGGCGACTAGGGTGCTCGCGTGTCCCTGGCCCTCTACCGCACCTACCGTCCCGGACGGCTGGTCGACGTCATCGGCCAGGAGCACGTCACGGTGCCCCTCGCTCGCGCCATCGACACCGGCCGCGCGCACCACGCCTACCTGTTCACCGGCCCGCGCGGCTGCGGCAAGACCTCGACCGCCCGCATCCTGGCCCGGTCGCTCAACTGCGAGCGGGGCCCCACGTCGGACCCGTGCGGCGTCTGCTCGAGCTGCATCGACCTCGCGCCCAACGGTCCCGGATCGCTCGACGTCGTCGAGATGGACGCGGCGAGCCACCGCGGCATCGACGACGCCCGCGAGCTGCGCGAGAAGGCGATGTACGCCCCCGCCGCGAGCCGCTACAAGGTCTACATCATCGACGAGGCCCACCAGCTGACCGTCGATGCCGCCAACGCGCTGCTCAAGCTGATCGAGGAGCCGCCGCCCCACCTGCGGTTCGTCTTCGCGACCACCGAGCCCGACAAGATCCTCGCGACCATCCGCTCGCGCACGCACCACTACCCCTACCGCCTCGTCTCCGCCCGCCGCCTGCAGGAGCACCTCGCCTGGATCTGCGAGCAGGAGGGCGTGCCGGCCGAGCCCGAGGCGCTCGGGCTCGTGGCGCGCGCGGGTGCCGGCTCGGTCCGCGACGCCCTGTCGATCCTCGGCCAACTCGTCGCCGGCACCGGCCCTGAGGGCCTGACCTACGCCGATGCGGTCGCCCAGCTCGGCGTGACCGACGCGACGATGCTCGACGAGGTCGTCGACGCCCTGGCGGCCGGCGACGGCGCGCAGATGTTCTCGGTCGTCGACCGCGTGGTCGAGGCCGGCCTCGACCCGCGACGCTTCGCGGCCGACCTGCTCGAGCGGCTGCGCGACCTCGTCGTCCTGCACGAGGTGCCCGACGCCGTCGACGCCGGTCTGCTGGACGCCCCGGACTCCCAGATCGAGACGATGCGCCGGCAGAACGAGCACCTCGGCCTCGCGCAGCTCTCCCGCGCGGCCGACCTCGTGAGCACCGGCCTGTCCGAGCTCAAGGGCGCCACCGCGCCGCGCCTGCAGCTCGAGCTGCTCTGCGCGCGCCTGCTGCTGCCCGCGATCGACGACACCGACTCCGGCCTCCTCGCGCGCCTCGACCGCCTCGAGCACCGGATCGCCTACCTCGGCGACGCCGCGCCGCCCGTCGCTGCGCCGGTCGCCCGTCCCGCCGCCCGACCCGCGGCGCCCGCGCCCGAGACGGCCACCGCGGTCGAGGCGCCGGCAGCCGCCGCGACCCCCGCCGAGCCCTCGGTGCCCCCGGCACGTCC
>JADGOZ010000096.1 GCA_017882705.1 Candidatus Nanopelagicales bacterium
GCCGGTCGGGCCGTGGCCGAGCGGGCCGTCCCCATAGCCGTCGCCGAGCTCGGCGCGGCTCTCGTCGAGCAGGCAGATCGCGGCGTCCACCCCGTCGACCGTGAGCAGCCACCAGCCCTCGGGGTCGAGCGTCGTGCTCACGGACTCGACCGACCACCACTCGTCGTAGTCGCGCGGCGTGAAGTTGTAGTGCTCGGCGAACGACGCGTTGTCTCGAGCACGAGGCAGGACGACGCGCGGTCCATCGTCGGGATGGCGAGCAGGTGCGCGATGTCGGCGTCACCCGAGTCCTTCTCGCCGATGGCCGCGATGTCGCACTCGGTGATGATCCGCACGGCGGTCGCGGCGTCCACGGGATCGGCGCGGCCGGAGCCGTCGTAGCGGATCGGTCGGGTCGAGAGGTCGCTCATGCGACCGAGGATGATCCGGACCTACGCCGATGTCGCGCAGGTTTCCCCACGGGCCTCCGGCTCACGGCGGAGGGATCAGTGCTGCGCAGCAGGGAGGGCGGCGATACGGCGCTGGAGATAGGGCGAGAACCAGCCTGCGTACTTGTCCTGCAGCTCGCGCTTGGTCCAGTCGAGCCCGGTCACCACGCCGCGGCAGGTCGGCTCGCCGCAGAGGCACTCGAACTCGTCGTAGTCGCTCGAGTCGCAC
Source organism: Candidatus Nanopelagicales bacterium (assembly GCA_017882705.1). GTDB lineage: Bacteria > Actinomycetota > Actinomycetes > S36-B12 > CAIYMF01 > Longivirga. The sequence continues at coordinate 658 of JADGOZ010000096.1, forward strand.
GTGGCGTAGTCGAAGGTCAGCTCCTCGCCCGGGTCGATGTCGCGCATCGCCACGAGCAGCGTCGCGCCGACGAGGCCACACGACGGCTCGCAGGAGTGGTTGAGCATGTCGCCCGGCTCGGGGGTCTCGTCGGACACGAGGTAGAGGTCCTCGTCGACCTGGATGGAGCGGCCCTGGCGGTCGTCGTTGAACGTCGACAGCGTCTCGCGCGTGACGATCCAGCCGCCGAAGGCGGCGACGGTCGTGCCGGCCGGGATCGGCTCGGTCGCGAAGGAGCCCCAGCCCTTGCCGCCCACGGGGCGCGCGTCGGCCGTCGGGTGCAGCCAGTTGTAGTCCACGTGTCGTCTCCTTCAGTGACGATCGCGCGGCCCGGTGCCCCCTCGGGTCCGGAGCCCTCACCTCTCCCGGTGAACGCCGGTGCGCGCCTGGCAGGCACGTCGTGCCCCGGTATTGGACCACGTGAAGGTGAACGGCGACGAATCCTTCATCCCCTTGCGGCATATGACTGAATGGCGGTTCAGCATCGATCGGCGGGTGGTGCTCCCCTCGACTGGTGCCGGGCGCGGTGGTGGGATGGGTCGCATGAGCGACACCACAGCGCCGACCGCCGGTCCCGACGACGGCGCGGCGACGAACGACGACGAGCGCATCGTGATCGTCGGGCCGGACGGTCAGCCGCTGGGCTTCCTCCCCGCCACGCAGTCCGACGGCGACCGCAGCGAGAGCTCGGTCGCCGACCTCGTCGAGCAGCCGGCCAAGGTGATGCGCATCGGCAGCATGATCAAGCAGCTGCTCGAAGAAGTGCGCTCCGCACCGCTCGACGAGGCCTCGCGCACCCGTCTGCGCGACATCCACCGACGCTCGATCGCGGAGCTCGAGCAGGGCCTCGCCCCCGAGCTCGTCGACGAGCTCGAGCGGCTGTCGCTGCCGTTCACCGACGACCGCGTGCCGTCCGACTCCGAGCTGCGCATCGCCCAGGCGCAGCTCGTGGGCTGGCTCGAGGGCCTCTTCCACGGCATCCAGACGGCGCTCTTCGCCCAGCAGATGGCCGCGCAGGCTCAGTTCGAGCAGATGCGGCGCCGGGCGATCTCCGGTCCCGGCGGCGCCGGTACCGGCGCGCCCGGCGAGCAGGCACCGCACGAGGGCGGCAACGGCCTCTATCTCTAGTCGGGCGGGCGCGTCGCGAACCGACGGGCCCTCCGTGCGGCGTGCGCCGTAGGCTCGGACCCGTGATCGATCTCAAGCTCCTCCGTGACGACCCCGACCGAGTGCGCGAGAGCCAGCGTCGACGCGGCGAGGACCCCTCCGTCGTCGACCGGCTGCTCGACGCCGACGAGCTGCGCCGTGCCGCCGAGACGTCGTTCGCAGCCCTGCGCGGCGAGCAGAACGCGCTGTCCAAGCACATCGGGCACCTGCAGGGTCGGCTGAAGAAGGCGGCGGACGGCGAGAAAGAGCAGGCGCAGGCGGAGCTCGACGCCGCGATGGCCGGCACGTCCGACCTCGCCGAGCGGGTGAGGGCCGCGGACGCCCGTAGGGTCGCGGCCGAGACCGACGCGACGGCGCTGCTCTCGCAGCTGTCCAACGTCATCGACCCCCACGCACCGGTCGGCGGCGAGGACGACTTCGTCCTCGTCGAGCTGGTCGGCACGCCGCGCGACTTCGCGGCCGAGGGGATCACGGTCCGCGACCACGTGGAGATCGGTGAGGCTCTCGGCGCGATCGACATCGAGCGCGGCGCGAAGGTCTCCGGCTCGCGGTTCTACTACCTCACCGGCATCGGCGCGCTGCTTGAGTTCGCGCTGGTCAACCACGCGATCGCGCTCGCGTGCGGCAACGGCTTCACGCCGGTGATCCCGCCGGCGCTGGTGAAGCCGTCGGCGATGGAGGGCACGGGCTTCCTCGGCCAGGCGTCCGAGAACGTCTACCGCCTCGAGGCCGACGACATGTACCTCGTCGGCACCGCCGAGGTGCCGCTCGCGGCCTACCACTCCGACGAGATCCTCGAGGCCACGAGCCTCCCGCGGCGCTACGTCGGGTACTCGCCCTGCTTCCGCCGGGAGGCCGGCTCAGGCGGTCGCGACACCCGCGGCATCTTCCGGGTGCACTGGTTCGACAAGGTCGAGATGTTCACCTACTCCCACCCCGACGACGCGGAGAACGAGCACGCCCGCCTCCTCGGCTGGGAGAAGCAGTACTTCGACAGCCTCGAGATCCCCTACCGCGTCATCGACGTCGCGTCGGGAGACCTCGGCGCCTCGGCCGCGCGCAAGTTCGACATCGAGGCGTGGGTGCCCAGCCAGGAGCGCTACCGCGAGGTGACCTCGACCTCCAACTGCACCGAGTTCCAGGCCCGACGCCTGCGGATCCGGATGCGCGACGAGGACGGTGTGCGCCCGCTCGCCACCCTCAACGGCACGCTCGTGGCCATCACCCGCACGATCGTCGCCCTGCTGGAGAACCACCAGCAGGCCGACGGCTCCGTGCGCGTCCCGGTGGCGCTGCGTCCCTACCTCGGCGGCCGTGAGGTGCTCACCCCCCTCTAGGGGTTGACCGACAGTCATATGCATGCTTATCGTCTGCCATTCAGTAAGCGCGCATAGGAATGAGGCTCCTGATGTTCACCTGGACCCACACCGTCACGACCACGGCCACACCCGAGCAGATCTGGCCGCTGTACGCCGACGTCCACCGGTGGCTCGAGTGGGACAGCGGCCTCGAGGCGGTCACCATCGACGGCCCCTTCGCGGTCGGCAGCCGCGGCACGCTGAAGGTCGAGGGCCAGCCGCCGTTGGGCTGGGAGCTCATCGAGGTGGAGGCGAACGCGCTGTTCACCGACGTCACGGAGATCCCCGGGGTCGCTACCCTCACCTTCGTGCACCGCATCGAGCAGCGACCCGACGGCAGCGCCGTCACCCACGAGGTCCGGATCGTCGGTCCCGCCGCGCAGGACCTCGGGCCGATGGTCACCTCCGACACCCCGGACGCCATGCACGCGCTGGCCCGGATCGCCAAGTCCGCATGAGTGGCGGGTCGCGCCACTCCGACGCGTGGGACAGCCCGGGCTTCCTGCTCTGGCACGCGACGCTGCGCTGGCAGCGCGCGATGGCCGAGGCGCTCGAGCCCCTCGGCCTCACCCACGTGCAGTTCGTCCTGCTCGCCTCCACCTGGTGGCTGTGCGAGCACGACGGGCCGCCGCGTCAGCGCGACCTCGCCGACCACGCCGGCACCGACCCGATGATGACCAGCCAGGTGGCACGCACCCTGGTGTCGAAGGGGCTGCTCGTGCGCGAGGCCGACCCCGACGACGGTCGCGCCTGGCGGCTGCGCCCCACGAAGGCCGGGAGCGCACTGGCCCGCAGGGCCGTCGCCGCCGTGGAGGACGCGGACACGGCGTACTTCGACCAGGTCCCGCAGCGTTCACGCGCCGGGATGCTCGCCGCCCTCAAGGAGCTCGGCGGCCGGCGCGACTGAGTGCTGGGCGCTCACCGGGGTCGCGGGTGCGTGCCGGCAACCATCGCCGCGATGACCTCGGCGGGCTGGTCGTCGAGCGGCGTGGTCTGCGTCCACCGACCGGCCGTTCGTCGCAGCGACGGGAGCACCGGGTCCGGCACGTCGGCGAGGACGTCGGCGGCGGTGGCCACAGCGGCCTGCGACTCGGTGCGACGGCGCCGGCCCCGCGCATCGGCGTAGGAGCCGCGGACGTGTCCGACGACGCGACGCACTCCGGCGACGATCACCATGAGCCACACCACGATCGGGATCCCGACGAGAGTCACGAGCAGCAGACCGGCCAGGGCCTTCATCACGGTGTCGGCGGTCATCTCGTTCGCCTCCTTCCGCGGTCTGCGCATCAGCGGACGATGTGCGGATCTCCTTGCGTCGACTGGCGATCCGGGCTGCGGACCAACCCCTTCCTCGTGACCGTACTCCGCGTTCCGGATGATGGCGCCCTCACGCGGGTGTGTTGTCACACGTCACATCGCGGGCAGGCGGTGACCAACTCCAGTGCGGCGACGCGCACCGTCCGCGATGATCGCGCCGTGACGACTGCTTCTCCGGTGCCGCCCGACGTGATCGCCGGGCCGCACCTCGATCTCGTTCTCGTGACGGTGGACCAGCTGCTCGCGCGCGACGCCTCCGACGGCCCCGTGCCGCTCGGCCACGACGACCCGACCGACGTGCTGCACCCGGACCGATCGCCGCTGCACCACCGCGTGCCGCAGGTGCTCGCGGACCCGTCGGTGAACCCCTGGCTCGTCCGTCTCGCCGTGCTGCGCGACACCGGCGAGATCATCGGACTCGTGAACTTCCACGCACCTCCCGATGCCGACGGCATGGTCGAGATCGGCTACGGCGTGATCCCGCAGTTCCGTCGCCACGGCTACGCCACCGAGATGGCGCGGACGATGTGGGCCTACGCCGCGACGCACCCGGACGTCCGTACGCTGCGCGCGACGTTCACGCCGGACAACGCCGGCTCGCGCGCGATCATCGAGGGAGCCGGGTTCGTGCACGTCGGCGAGCAGATCGACGACGAGGACGGCCTCGAGCTCATCTACGAGGTCCCCGCCGGCGACTACCGCCCCTGACAGCGATGTCACTGGTGGTACGGCTGTCTCGCGGCCCCGGAAGCGACCACAGCACCAGTGACATCGCGCCTGGGGCTGTGGATCAGTCGACGACGGTGGCGAACAGGGCGGGGAAGACCCTCGACACCTTCGCCGTGAGGTAGTCGCCGTAGACGCCGTCCCACTCGTGGACGCTCGCGCCGTCCCACCGGCTCGCGGCGTCGTCCTCGGGGGTCGCGTCGTCGGCGAAGACGGAGTCGGGCAGCGGCGTGACGCGCGCGTCCCAGCTCGGGTCGAGGAACAGCGGGAACGAGACGCGGTCCTGGCCCGAGAGGTTGCGGACGCGGTGCGGGTCGGAGCGGTAGCGCCCGCGGGTCATGCGGTCGAGCATGTCGCCGAGGTTGACGACGAAGACGTACGGGTCGGCCGGCACGTCGAGCCACACGCCGTCGCCCTTCACCTGCAGCCCGCCGTGGTGGTCCTGGGCGAGGAGCGTGATGAGGCCGTAGTCGGTGTGCTCGCCGACGCCCCAGGAGCCGGCGTCGCCCGGCGGGTAGTGGAACGCCCGGAAGAGCACCGTCGGGTCGGCGGTCACGTGCGCGGCGAACCAGTCCTCCGGTACGCCGAGCCCGAGGGCGAGGCCGCGCAGCAGCGCCTGGCCGAGCGCGGTGACCTCGTCGATCCAGCGCAGGACTGTCGGGCCGAGCGCGGGTGGGGACTCGGGGAGCTGGTTGGCCCCGTGGAGCGGCGTACCGCTCACGACGCGAGGGTCCTCCGGACCGAGCTCGACGCCGTAGTACACGCCCTCCTTGAGGTCGGGGACGCCGGAGGTCAGCTCGCCGCCGACGGGGAACCAGCCGCGCCACGAGGATCCCCCGCGGGGCATGGCGATCGCGGCCTTGACATCGTCGGGCAGCGCGAAGAACTCGCGGTGCAGCGCCTCGAGGTCGTCGCGCAGCGCCGGGTTGATCCCGTGCCCGGTCACGAGCAGGAACCCGCTCGTGCGGCACGCAGCGTCGATCACCCGCCCGACGGCCAGGCGCGCCTCGGGTGAGGACGCGGGATCCACGAGCGCGGAGACATCGATGACCGGAAGCTCATTCACGCGAGCAGGCTAGCGAGAGGCCGCGTGATCGACACCGCATCCGGATGTAGCTGGTGGCGTGGTCGCCTCCTGGCCCCAGATGCGACCACAGCACCAGTTGCACGGCTCACCAGCTGTGGATGAGCGTGCGTGGACGTCGCGGGTTGGTCAGAGGGTGGCGAGCCACGCGTCGGCCGCGTCGGCCTGTCTCGCGACGGAGGCGGCGTGCTTGCGCACGACGTCGCTGATGCCCTCGCCGACCGGGATGCGGAAGGGCGCGTCGTCGCGCGTGACGGCGCCGACGATCGCCGAGACGCACTGCTGCGGGTCGGCGCTCGACTCCGCGTGCCACGACAGCCAGTCGTCGATGACCTTCCAGTGCTCGGCGTAGACGCCGTTCGGGTCCTTCGCGGCGGCGATCGGGCCGGTCGCGGAGATCGGCGTGCGGAACGGACCCGGCTCGACGAGGTGCACGCGGATGCCGAATGGCCGCAGCTCGAGGCGCAGCGCCTCGCTGGCGCCCTCGAGGCCGAACTTCGAGGCGTTGTACGGACCCATGAGCGGGTCGCCCGCCTGGCCGGACACGCTCGAGATGTTGACGATCACGCCCTGCGCGGCGCGCAGCGCGGGCAGGCACACGCCGGTGACGGCCATCGCGCCGACGAGGTTCACGCCCAGCGAGCGGCGCAGCTCTGTCGGCGTGAGCTCCTCCCACGGCCCAGCCATCGCGATGCCGGCGTTGTTCACCAGCGCGTCGAGGCGGCGGAACCGATCCGCCACGACGAGGCCGAGCGCGGCGACGGAGTCGTCGTCGGTCACGTCGCACACGACCGTCGCCCACGGCACGCGGTCCTCGTCGGCACGGTCGAGCACCGTGCCGAGCACGTCCCAGCCTAGGTCGTGCAGGCGCCGAGCGACGCCGTGGCCGAGGCCGGAGGACGTGCCGGTGATGAGGACGGAGGGCATGTCGCGAGGCTAGCCCGCGATCGGCACGCGCGGGGAGGATCACGCCGCGACGAGGGTGGACGCGGTACGGCGTACCCGCGCGCCGCTCGTGTCCCAGAGGCTCAGGTTCCAGGGCTCGTCGGGCCAGATCAGGTCCAGCGTGCCGGCGTCGCAGTCGTAGACCGACGTCCAGACCGTGCCCCACTCGTGCAGGAGCGGGTCGCGCTGCACCGGGGCCGACAGGAACGTGCCGACCAGGTCGTACGCCGTGGCCCACGGGTCCGTCGCCACGGCCGCGAGCGCGACCTCGCGCTCGACCGTCCCGGACCGCCGCGCGTGCTCGGGCCACTCGGTCACCGGCTCGCCGCACCCGTGGCTCTGCCGGTTCGCCGCGGTGCTGCGGCCGGTGACCACCGCGGGGAGGTCCGGCGCGACCTCGACGATCGCGGAGCCGCCGCCCGCGTCGGTGAGCGCGACGTCGTAGGACATCGACACGGGGACGCGCGACAGGATCGCCACGGCCTCCGCGACGTCCTGCGCCACCTCGAGGACGTAGCGCACGACGAGGCCGACCCCGAAGCCGGCGCCGACGACGGTCCGGCCGCCGAAGGCGATCGCGACGGCGAGGCCGTGGGCGTTGACCCCGTCGACCGCGCCCCACGGGCAGTCGGCCATCGCGAGCACGCGCGGGCCGGTCCACGACGACGCGAGGACCGTCGTGTCGCAGAGCAGTGGCGGGTAGTCGTAGGAGCGGACGAGCAGGTGGGCGTCGCGCGTCCACGTGGCGAGCGAACAGGCCGTCGCGACCGGCGGCGGGCACCAGTGGCTGAGGAACCCCGCCTCGAGGTCGCCGCCGCCGGCCTCGCGCAGAGGTCGTCGAACGTCCCGAGCAGCTCCGGCATGTGCCACCCGAGGGCCGCACGCGACTCGGCGTAGGACGGTCTCGCGGCCTCAGCCTGCACCGCCAAGAAGGCGACGAACTCCGCCTTCATCTCACCGGGCGCATGGGCCGCCGCGGGACGACGATGGCCGAAGGCCTGGCCCAGCAGGGGACTCCATGGTGAACGTCCCCGTCAGTAGGTGAGGGCGTCGCTGAGGGCGTCGAAGGCGTGGAGGGTGCTGAACAGCTGGCCGGCGTCCTGGGGGGTGGGCCAGCTGCTGAACTTCGCGGCGACGACCTGGGTGCGCCGGTTGAGGTAGACCATCTGGCCGTGGATGCCGAGGGCGACCAGCACGTCGGGGTCGGGCGACGGCGCCCAGAACTGGTTGCGGTACATCCCGCCGGGCATCAGCGCGGCGGACTCGCTCGCGGCGAACGCCTCGCGCGAGTCGGGACCGCCCGCGAAGCAGTCGGCGACCCACGCGGCGGGCAGAACCTGCACACCGGTCAGCGCCGCTCCCTCCTGCACCATGAGAGCGCCATAGCGGACGAGGTCGCGCAGCGCCGTGCTGATCCCGCCGTCGAACATCCCGGCACCGGCGGAGTCGACGCCGATGTTCGCGTCCCACTCGGCGCCGATGCGGCCCCAGAGCAGCTCGGACATGAGGTCGCTCATGCGGATCCCCGACGCGCCCTCGAGCACCCAGCCCAGGACGTCGGTCTCGCACGAGCGGTAGTCGAACGGTCCGCCGTGCGGGCCCTTCGCCTCGAGCGTCAGCAGGTAGTCGTACATCGTCGTCGGCACGTCGGCGTGGGTGCGCGGCGCCCAGCCGATCGCCTCCTCGATGATCCGCACCTCGGCGTCCTCGTCGAGGTAGACCTCGGAGAACTTGATGCCCGAGCGCATGTCGAGCAGGTGCCGCACCGTCGCACCGGCGTAGCCGCCGGCGCCGAGGGCCGGGACGTACCTCGTGAGCGGGGCATCGAGGTCGAGCACGCCGGAGGCGGCCAGCGATCCCGCGACCGAGCCGACGAGCGACTTGCTCACCGACATCAGGATGTGCGCGGACCACGGCTCCATGCCCGCGAGGTAGTCCTCGGCGAGCAGCGACCCGCGGTGCCACACGGCCCAGCCGTCGGTGGCCGTGGACGCCATGACGTCGGCGACGGTGCGCTGCTCGTGCCCGTGCCGCGGCCAGTGCCAGTGCCAGTGGTGGCCCTCCGGCGGGTCGGTCACGACGACGTCGCCGACCGTCGACGACGCCCACGGCAGGTCGGCCACCGGGCCGAGACCGCGCGAGATGGTCTGCGTGGGGAAGAGGTCCGCGATGTGCTGGAAGGACCAGTGCAGGTGGGGCGACTCCTGCCAGTTGTCCAGGGTCACGCTGCTCGGCACACGGCCGGGGTCGCTACCGAGCACCACGGGTCCTTCCGACGGGAGGATCCGAGCGTGTCACAGCCGGGCCGCCGGATGCCGACCCGGGTGGGGTCAGACGAACTTGCCGCCGCCGGTCTTCTGGCCGGGCTCGGACAGCGGCGTGCCGGCGTAGTGCGCGCGGATCGAGTCGATGAGGTGGCGCGCCCGGATCGTCAGCACCGTGGCGCCGGACACCGACTGCGCCTGCAGCCGGCCCTTGGTCACGAGCACGCCGAGGTCGGCGCCCTTCCAGCGGTAGTCGCCCGGGCAGTAGATGCGCAGGAAGAACGCCTCCTCCTCGTTCTGCAGCTGGTGCCAGTCCAGCGCTGCGCGGCGGAACACGAGTGCGCCGGTCGCGTCGAGGGCGTACTGCCCGGTGGCCGCCGTGGCGTCGAGGCGCTCGACGATGCCGGCGGTCTCCTTGACGATCATCTGGCTCCATACGTCGACCGCCGCGAGCTCCTCCCACCGGGCGTTGATCTCGTCGACGTCGAGGTCGAAGTCCACACGAGCACGTCGACCTCGAAGAAGCCGCGGTAGCCCTCCGCGGCCAGACGGTCCCCGAGCCGGCGGACGAGACGCGACGCCTGGTGGCGCAGCTTGCCCTCGAGCACCTCGGGGTACATCTCGTTCCCGCACCAGCCGCCGCGGTAGGGCGTGAGCTTGGTGTAGCCGGTGAGCCCGCTCATGAACGGTCCGACGACCGTGCCGTAGCGGGTGAGCACGGCCTCGACGGCCACCGGGCGGTTGTTGATCCGCTTCATGACCTTGACGTCCAGGTTGAACGGCGTCGCCCCGACGAAGTAGATCGGGGTGTCGTTGGTCCGGAAGAAGTGCCGGACCTCCGACATGTTGCGCAGCGCGCGGCGTCGGCGCGCGGACGACGCGACCGGACCGCAGTGTGCATCGGTGCCGGCGGCGACCGGGCCGTGCGCGGTCGGCTGCCAGGCGGCGTGCTTGCGCTGGCTCATGGGTCCTCCGGTCCTCCCGGCCGGCTCCGCGACCGGCGGGCGGGCGGGCGGGCCGCCTGACGAGCACGCGCGTGACGACTTCCTGGCAGCCGCCGGTGGTTGCGGCAGCGGCTCTGCGACGCTGACGCCGTGACCGCACCCGCCGACCCGCACCCCGCCACGGCCGCCCTCGCGACCGCGACCGCCTCCTCGCTCGCCGACGACCTCGCCTCGGGGCGTACGACGTCGGTCGCCCTGACCCGCGCGCTGCTCGACCGCATCGCCGCGGTCGACGACGCCGGCCCCGGGCTGCGGGCCGTCCTCGCGGTGAGCGCCGACGCGCTCGACCAGGCGGCCGCGCTCGACGCCGAGCGCGCCGCGGGGACGGTGCGCGGCCCGCTGCACGGGATCCCCGCGCTCGTGAAGGACAACATCGAGGGGCTCGGCCTGCCCGGGACGGCCGGGTCCCTCGCGCTGGCCGGACGCGTGGTGGAGCGGGACGCGCCGCTCGTCGCGTCGATGCGCGCGGCGGGAATCGTGGTGCTCGGCGCCACGAACCTGTCCGAGTGGGCCAACATGCGCTCGCCGCACTCGGCGAGCGGCTGGTCCGGGGTCGGCGGGCTCACCGGCAACCCGTGGGCGCTCGACCGCAGCGCGGGAGGCTCGTCGGCCGGATCGGGCGCGGCGGTCGCCGCCGGGCTGGTCCCCCTCGCGGTCGGCACGGAGACCGACGGCTCGATCACCTGCCCGAGCTCGGTCAACGGCGTCGTGGGCCTGAAGCCGACGGTCGGCCTCGTCAGCACCGAGGGCGTCGTACCGCTCGCGGCGAGCCAGGACGCGCCCGGGCCGATGGCGCGGTCGGTGCGCGACGTCGCGCTGCTGCTCGACGCGATGACCGGGGGCACGGCGTACGCCTCGGCACCCGGGTCGCTCCCGCTCGGCAGCCTCACGCTCGGGGTGGCCGACGGCTGGCGCAGCGGGCACCAGGGCACTGACGCACTCTTCGACGACGTGCTCGCGCGGCTCGCCGCCGCGGGGACGACCGTCGGTGCCGTCGTGGTGGAGCCGCCCGGGACGGCCGGGCGCCAGGAGCTCGACGTGTTGCTCTGCGAGCTCAAGGACGGCCTGGACCGCTACCTCGCCGGACGCCCGGGCCCCGGCGTCCGCAGCCTCGCCGACGTGATCGCGTTCGACGAGGAGCACGCCGACCTCGAGCTCGCGCACTTCGGCCACGAGTTCCTCGTGCTGGCGCAGGCCACGGGAGGCCTCGAGGACCCGGCGTACGCCGAGGCCCGGGCCGGCTGCCTCGCGTGGGCCGTCGACGAGATGCTCGAGCCCGCCTTCGGCGGGGACCTCGCCCCGGACCTGCTCGTCGCGCCGGCCTACGCGCCGGCCTGGAAGAGCGACCTGTCCTTCGGCGACCACTTCGTGGGCGGCGGCGGCGCGAGCACGGCGCCGTCGCTCGCCGGCTGGCCGGTGCTGTGCCTGCCGATGGGCCTCGTCACCGGGCTGCCGGTCGGCCTGGTCCTCATCGGGCGGCCGAACAGCGAGGCGCTGCTGCTCGCCGCCGGCCACGCGGTGGAGGAGGCGCTCGGGCTCGCGGGGACGCTGGTCCCCACCTGGACAGCTCCCGGTCGGGGCTGAGTCGCGGTCGGCTCGGCGGCGTGGGGTTGGATGGTCGCGTGACCCACGCCGACTGGACCTCGCTCGCCGACGGGGTGCGGCTCGTGGCGACCGACCTCGACGGCACCCTGCTGCGCCATGACGGGTCGGTGTCCGCGTTCACCGTCGACACGTTCGCCCGGGCCCGCGCAGGCGGCCTCCCCGTGGTGTTCGTGACCGGTCGGCCGCCGCGCTGGCTGCCGACGGTCGCCGAGAGCACCGGGCACTCCGGGGTGGCCATCTGCGCCAACGGCGGGGTCGTGCTGGACCTCGCGACCGGCGCCCTGCTCGCCTCCCACCCCATCCCGCCGGAGACGCTCGACGAGGTCGTCCGGGCCCTGCGCGCGGAGCTCCCCGCGATCGGCTTCGCCGCGGAGTGGGTGACCGACACCGGCGAGAGCGGCACCGACTTCGGCCACGAGCACGCGTTCGTGCCGCGCTACGACGTCGGCGACGCGGCCCGCGACCACGACGTCCGCGACCTCACCTCGGGCCGCCGGGTGGTGAAGCTGCTCGCGCGGGTGCTCGGCACCGGCCACGACGCCGACAGCTTCCTCGACCACGCGCTCGAGCACGTCGCGCACCTCGTCACGGTGACGCACTCCAACGCTGACGACGTCCTCCTCGAGATGAGCGCCGCCGGAGTCTCGAAGGGCACGAGCCTCGCGGCGTACGCCGACAGCCTCGGGATCCGCGCCGCCGACGCCGCGGCTGCGGGCGACATGCCCAACGACGTCCCCATGCTCACCTGGGCCCGGGTGGGGCTGGCCGTCGAGGGAGCGCACTCCGCCGTGCTGGCCGCGGCCGACGCCGTGCTGCCCGGCCCGGACGGTGACGGCGTGGCCCGGTTCGTGGCCGCCGTCCTCGACGCCTGAGCTGCCCCCTCGGGCGGACGCTCGGCGACGGACACGGCTCGTGTCGCCCGAGTTGTCCGATTCGCCCCTGAATGTGACGACGGTCACACGCGCGGGGTGACGAGACCCACACCTGGCGGGGAATCGCCCGTAATCCGGACAGTCGGCTGGGTCCGGGTCGGGGGCGTCTGCCTATCTTCTCCCGTCGTCCGCCGCAGTACGGGACCGCCGTACACGGACGACGCGCTCAATCACCGGGCCCTCCCGCCCGGCGAACCGGGGACCCAGTCCCGCGGGGCGAATCGCCGCACGGTCACGACGACGTGCGGGGTAGGGCACCTCTTGGCCCGAGCCCGTCAGCTAACCCGGTCGGCGTGGAGAGGAGTCTGTTCCTTGCTGTCCGCACCCCGTCGCCGGGTCCTCCCGGCCACCTTGCTCGTCTCCGGCGCACTCGCCGCCGGCGTCATCGGGACCACCATCCCGGCGCAAGCCTCGGTCGTCACGCCCACCAGCACGGTCGCGACGACCACGGTCGCCTCGACGAGCGTCGCCGGCACCACCGTGGCCGCCACGTCGATCACGACGAGCTCCGTCGCCCCGGCGTCGCTGAGCCCGGCCCAGGTCGCGGCCCAGCGTGCCGCCACGGCTCGCATCGCCGCTGCCGCCCGCGTGACGCGGATCCGGGTCAGCGCGGTCACGATCGCGAAGAGCCGCATCGGCTCGCGCTACAGCGCCGGCCGCGCCGGGCCGCGCGCCTTCGACTGCTCGGGCCTGGCGCTCTACGTCGTCAAGAAGGCCACCGGCCGCAGCCTCCCGCACTACTCGCGGGCGCAGATGGCCGCGACCAAGCGCGTCAGCAGGAGCGCGCTGCGCCCCGGCGACCTCGTCTTCTTCTTCCGCCACGGCGCCCACCACGTCGGCGTCTACATCGGCGCCGGTCGCATGGTCAGCGCCACCAACCCGCGCGGCGGCGTGAAGATCGACTCGGTCTTCTCCGGCTGGTACGGCTCGCGCTACAGCGGCGCCGGTCGCCTGGTCTGACGCACGGAACTCCCTCCACGGAAGCCCGGTCCCCCTCGGGGCCGGGCTTCCGCGCGTCCGGCCGCAGGCACGCTCCGTGGGCCGTCGTGTCCTGGATCACCTGCCCGACCTCGCCTCGAAATACCCCAGGGGGGTACCGTCGTCCAGGAGAGCAAAGAGGTCACTCATGAACCACGGCTACAGCGCCGACAAGGACGCCGTCCTCGCCCGCCTCAAGAAGGTCGAGGGCCAGGTCCGCGGCATCGCCCGGATGGTCGACGACGACACCTACTGCATCGACATCCTCACCCAGGTCTCTGCCGCGACGCGCGCCCTGGAGAACGTCGCCCTGCTCCTGCTCGACGACCACCTCGACCACTGCGTCCGGCACGCCGCGATCCAGGGCGGCCCGGAGGCCGACGAGAAGATCGCCGAGGCCAGCGCCGCCATCGCCCGTCTCGTCCGCTCCTAGATCCGCCCACCCGCCCCGAGGAGAACGCGCATGAGCACCATCACCTGGACCGTGACCGGCATGACGTGCGGTCACTGCGTGAAGGCCGTCACGGAGGAGATCTCCGCGATCCCCGGCGTCTCCGACGTCGCAGTCGAGCTGGAGTCCGGACTGGTGACCGTCACCGCCGAGACCGACCCGACCGCGGACGCCGTCGCCGCTGCCGTCGACGAGGCCGGCTACACGCTCGTCACCGCCTGAGCCGCCGACGTCCCCCTCGCACCGCATCGCACCGCACCGCCCGCACCCGGAGCCGCCGCCATGTCCACGCCCGTCACGACGACGTTCGAGCAGACCGTCACCCCGGTCGACCTGCAGGTCACCGGGATGACGTGCGCGTCGTGCGCGGCGCGGATCGAGAAGAAGCTCAACAAGGTGCCTGGCGTGGTGGCCACGGTGAACTACGCGACCGAGACCGCCCATCTGGAGGCGCCCGCCGACGTCAGCCTCGAGCAGCTCGTCGCCGTCGTCGAGGCCGCCGGCTACGGGGTGCGCGAGCCGGAGCAGGAGGTCGACGACGACCCCGACGAGCTCGGCCGGCGCTGGCGCGTGAGCGCCGTGCTCACCGTGCCGGTGCTGCTCCTGTCGATGGTCCCGGTGCTGCAGTTCACCGGCTGGCAGTGGGTGGCCTTCCTCCTCGCCTCGATCGTGGTGCTCTGGGGCGGCAAGCCGTTCCACCGCGCGGCGTGGACCAACGCGCGGCACCGCGCCACCACGATGGACACGCTCGTCTCGATCGGCGTGCTGGCGGCGTACCTCTGGTCGGCCTCCGCCGTGCTGGTCACCAGCGCCGGCGAGCTCGGCATGACGATGACCGTGTCGTGGCTGCCGATGCACGACGACGCGTCCGCGGGCGTCCCGGGCCTCTACTTCGAGTCGGCCTCCGTGGTCGTCACCTTCCTGCTGCTCGGCCGCTGGCTGGAGCACCGCGCCAAGCGCCGGTCCGGCGCGGCGCTGCGTGCCCTGCTCGACCTCGCCCCGGAGACGGCCTGGCTGCGCACGCCCGCCGGCGACACCGAGGTCCCGGCGTCGCACGTCCACGTCGGCGACCTCGTGATCGCGCGGCCCGGCGAGCGCGTCGCCACCGACGGCGTCGTCGTCGAGGGCTCGAGCGCGATCGACGCGAGCATGCTCACCGGCGAGTCCGTCCCGATCGACGTCACCGTCGGGGACGAGGTCGCCGGCGGCACCGTCGTGCAGGACGGGTTGCTCCTGGTCCGCGCGACCCGGGTCGGCGCCGACACCGCGCTCGCCCGCATCACGGCGCTCGTCACCGCGGCGCAGAGCGGCAAGGCCCCCGTCCAGCGGCTCGCCGACCGCGTCGCGTCGGTCTTCGTGCCCGTGGTCCTCGTCATCTCGCTCGTGACCCTGCTCGGCTGGGGTCTCACCACCGGGTGGCAGCAGGGCTTCACCGCCGCCGTCGCCGTCCTCGTGATCGCCTGCCCGTGCGCCCTCGGCCTCGCGACCCCGACCGCGCTGCTGGTCGGCACCGGCCCCGGCGCGACGCTCGGCATCCTCGTCCGCGGCCCCGAGGTCCTCGAGTCGACGCGTCGCGTCGACACGGTCGTGCTCGACAAGACCGGCACGCTGACCACCGGCGTCATGACCGTGGTGCACCGCCGCGGCGACGACGAGGCCGTGGTGCTGGCCGGCGCGCTCGAGTCGGGCTCCACGCACCCGATCGCCCGCGCCGTCTCGGCGTACGCCGCGGGCCTCGGGCCCGTCGCCGCGGTCGACACCCACCAGGCGGTGCGCGGCGACGGCGTCGTCGGACGCGTCGCGGGTCACGACGTACGCGTCGGACGTCCCGAGTGGATCGGCGTCGACGAGCCGTGGTGGGGCACGGCCGACTCCTGGCGTCGCGACGGCCTCACGGCCATCGCCGTGTCCGTCGACGGCGAGGTCCGTGCACTGCTCGCGGTCGGCGACGAGGTGCGTACGACGACCCTGTACGCCGTCGCGCAGCTGCGCGGGCTCGGCCTCGAGCCGGTGATGGTCACCGGTGACGCCGCGGCCGTGGCACGCGCCGTCGCCGCGGAGGTCGGCATCGACCGCGTGATCGCCGACGCGCGACCGGAGGACAAGGTCGCCGAGGTGCACCGCCTGCGCGAGTCGGGTCGGGTGGTCGCCGTGATCGGCGACGGGATCAACGACGCCGCGGCGCTCGCCGCGGCCGACCTCGGCATCGCGATGGGCGGCGGCACCGACGTCGCCATCGAGGCGGCCGACATCACGCTGCTGCGCGACGACCTGCGCACCGCGGGCGACGCCGTACGCCTGTCCCGCGCCACTCTGCGCACCATCAAGCAGAACCTCGGCTGGGCGTTCGGCTACAACGTCGCCGCCATCCCGCTCGCCGCCGCCGGCCTCCTCACCCCGATGATCGCCGGTCTGGCCATGGCGATGAGCAGCGTCTGCGTCGTGACCAACAGCCTGAGACTCCGCCGCTTCCACTGACCGAGAAGGGCGATGAAGGACGCCTGGATCGCATAGAGAGCAACTATCCGCACCTCCATTAATCGGACGGGGGCCGACATGAGGGCGCCATCGATCCACCTCGGGGTGCGCGCGGACACCGACGGCGTGATCCGGCGCCGCGCGGTGAAGGCGGTGGCCGAGATCGATGGCCGTCTGCTGATGCTCCGCTCCGCCACCGGCGGCGACGTCAAGCTACCCGGCGGCGGCGCCGAGGACGACGAGGACGACACCGCCGTGCTCGAGCGCGAGCTCGACGAGGAGTGCGGCCGCGACCTCCTGCACGTCGGCCCCCTCGTGCTGCGCGTCCTCGAGGAGCATCCGGCCCGCGAGGACCCGCGGCGCCGCTTCGAGATGGAGTCGCGCTACTACGACTGCGACGTCTCAGGAGTACGCCGCACTCCTGCGCTCAGCGAGAACGAGCGGCGCGAAGGCCTGCACGAGGTCCTCGTGCCCTGGCTCGAGGCCATCGAGACGAATCGTGCGGTCCTCGCGCGGGACCGTGACCACCTGCCCTGGGTCGATCGGGAGCTGCAGGTGCTCGAGTTCCTGGCGCGGGAGCGCGGACTGCGCTGAGGGGCGCGCCGTACGGTGACTCCGTGCTGAGCCGCCTCGTCCTTGCCGTGCTCGCGGTCCTCGCCCTGTTCGTCGTCGTTGCGCTCGTCCGGATCGCACGCGATGCGCTGAGCCTTCGGCGATGAAGGCGTAGTCTGTCGCCTTCTGTGCGACGCAGGCGTCCTTCATCGCCAACCGCGGGGTGGTGCCATCCCCACGGGGTCAGTCGGTGGCGCGGACCTTCGTGAGCCAGGCCTGGGCGGCGGCGTAGTCGGTGTCGGTGACGCCGGCGCGGACGAGCGGGGCCTTGCCGTCGTGGCGGGGGTAGGAGCCGAGGAAGCGCACCTGGGCGCAGATGCGGTGCAGGCCGGCGAGCGCCTCGCCGACGCGGGCGTCGGCGACGTGGCCCTCGCAGTCGATCGAGAAGTAGTAGTCGCCGAGCGCCTTGCGGGTCGGGCGCGACTCGATGCGGGTCAGGTTCACGCCGCGGACGGAGAACTCGGTGAGGATCTCGAGCAGCGCACCGGGGTGGTCCTCGCGCATGTACAGGAACAGCGTGCTCTTGTCGGCACCGGTCGGTGCGGGCACGGCGCCCGGACGCGAGATCAGCACGAAGCGGGTCCACGCCTCGTCGCTGTCGGCGACGTCGTCGGCGAGCACGTCGAGGCCGTAGACCTCGGCGGCGATCGACGGCGCGAGCGCGGCGTCGTAGGTGCCCTCGGCCACCGCCTGCGCCCCCGCCGCGTTCGACGACACCGGCACGACCTCGGCGTCGGGCAGCGCGGTCTGCACCCACGCGCGGCACTGCGCCGCCGCGACCGAGTGCGTCGCGATACGCCGGACGCTCGACAGGGTCGTGCCGGGGCGGACCAGCAGCGCGAACCGGACGCGGATCACGACCTCGTCGACGATCACCAGCGGGTCGCCCGACGCCAGGTTGTCGAGGGTCGCGGTGACGCCGCCCTCGATCGAGTTCTCGATGGCCACGAGGCCACGGTCCGTCTCGCCCGCGCGCACCGCGTCGAGCACCGCCTCGGCGGTGACCAGCGGGCGCAGGTCGGCGCCCTGGCTCACCGCCATGGCGCGCAGCGCCTCCTCGGTGAACGTGCCGCGAGGCCCGAGGTAGGCGATCGAGAGGTCGCTCACGACGAGACACCCTTCAGGGCGTAGGAGATGGCCTGCAGCTCCTCGGGCGAGAGCGACGCCTCGCTCGAGCCGCCCTTCACGCCCTTGATGTAGGAGCGGGTCTCGGAGCGCCCGTGGATCGCGGTGAGGACGAGTCCGTCGCCTCCGTCGTCGAGCATCGCCGCGGAGAACGACAGCCGCCCGCCCATGTCGCCGAAGGCGTCGTAGCGCACGACGCTCACGTGGCGCAGCGCGTCCGCGAGCTCGGTGCGCGTGCGCGCCAGCAGCGCGGCGAGGTCGTCGACCTCGATCCGCAGCGCGCGGACCTCCTCGGTCTTGCGTGCCACGGCCTCGACGAACGAGGGCGCGTCGCCGTCCGCGGCGAGCAGCGTCAGGTCGCGACGCATCGTGCGCAGCTTCAGGAGCGCCGCCACGGCCAGCGCCACGGCGAGCAGGCCGACGACGAGGGCGGCAAGGACGAGGACGTCGCGGAGGGTCGGGTCGAGGGACACGCCGCAAGGGTATCCGCGCGTAGGGTCGCTCCCGTGCGCGCATTCCCGGCGGTGGCCCGGTGACCACCTCGATCCCGGTCTCGATCCTCTGGTTCGTCGTCGGGCTCGCGATCGTGCTCGCGGTCGGCTCGTCGATCCTGCGCACGCTCGTCGTGCCGCGCGGCGTCCGCAGCAAGCTGTCCGCGCTCGTGCTGACGGCCACCCTGGGAGCGTTCCGCCTCGTCGCCCGGCGTACCTCCACCTACGAGGCCCGCGACGCCGTCCTGGCCTACGCCGCTCCCGTGTCGCTCATCGTCACGCTGATGACCTGGCTCGCGCTGCTCTTCGTCGGCTTCGCCTGCCTGCTCTTCGCCTTCTCGCCGCTGGACTGGTCGCAGTCCTTCCGCGAGGCCGGCTCGAGCCTGTTCACGCTCGGCTTCGCGAGCACCGACCGCAGCCAGCTCACCGCGGTCGACTTCCTCGCCGCAGTCACGGGACCGGTCGTCGTCGGCCTCCTCGTGGGTTACCTGCCCAGCCTCTACGCCTCCTACAACCGGCGCGAGGTCGACGTCGCACTGCTGCACTCGCGCGCGGGCGAGCCGAACTGGGGGCCGGAGATCCTCTCCCGGCACGCGATCGTGAACTCCTCCGAGGAGCTCATGACGCTGTTCCGCGGCTGGGAGCGCTGGGCCGCCGACATCGCCGAGAGCCATGTGAACTACCCCGTGCTCATCCACGTCCGCTCAGCGCAGCCGCTGCGCAACTGGCTCGTCGCCCTCGTCTCCGTGATGGACGCCGCGGCGTTCCAGATGGCCACGAACCCGCACATCCCGCAGGCCGCCCCGCGCGTGACGCTGCGCCAGGGCTTCGTCGCCGTCCGGGACATCGCCCGGGCCGAGGGCATCGAGGTCGACGACGACCCGAGCCCCGACACCGCCATCTCGCTCACCTTCGAGGAGTTCTCCGAGGCCTACGACGACGTCGCAACCGCCGGCTACGAGATGGAGCGCAGCGCCGCGGACGCGTGGCCGCACTTCCGCGGGTGGCGGGTCAACTACGAGGCTCCGGCGTACGCCCTCGCCGAGTCGATCGACGCACCGCCGGCCGCCTGGATGGGCACGCGGCGTCCTCCGCTGCCGGTGATCATGCCGCGGCGGCCCACCAACCGGATGCCCGGCGGTCGGACCGGCCGTCCGACCGTCGGAGAATGACGGCGTGAACCTCACGCTCGACCTCGCGGTGCTGCTCGCGACCTTCGCGGTCATCTTCCCGGCCGAGCTGCCGGACAAGTCCTTCATCGCCACGCTCGTCCTCGCGACGCGCTATCCGCGGCTCTGGGTGTGGCTCGGTGCGTCGATCGCGTTCGGCGTGCAGATGCTCATCGCCGTGGCCGCGGGACAGCTGCTCTCCTACCTGCCGCGCGTGCTCGTCCTCGGCGTGACCGCCGGCCTGTTCGCCATCGGCGCGGTGCTGCTCGTGCGCGGCGGCCTGCGGGCCCGCGCCGACGAGCTGGCCGAGGAGGCCGAGGAGATCGAGGAGTTCGAGGCGAAGGCCGTCGCGGGCAAGCACGGCCTCGCGGCGTTCGCGACGACGTTCGCCGTCATCTTCACCGCGGAGTGGGGCGACCTCACCCAGCTCGTGACGGCCGGTCAGGCGGCGCGCACCGACTCGCCGCTGTCGGTGTTCCTCGGCTCGTGGCTCGCGCTCATCTCGGTCGCCGGCATCGGCGTCCTCGTCGGCTCGTGGCTGCAGCAGCGGGTCCCGTTGTGGCGCATCCGCGTCATCTCCGGCGCGCTGCTCGCGCTGCTCGCCGTCGTGACGGTCGTCGAGCTCGTGCGCGGCTGAGGGTCCGGCGTACGGCGACGGGCCGGGACACAGCCCGCGGACTCCCGACCGTCGCCGGTCAGGTGATTCCCCGCGACGCGGTGTGCCAGACGTCGGCGCCGCCGCGAGGTGCTGTGACACCGGACACGGCACGGGCGCAGCATGAGAAGGCGACCGGACGCCGCCGACGGGGGATGCAGCGGCGTCCGATCGAGATAGACCGTAGGCGTTCCGCAGCGCGCGCTCAACCGGCGCGCGGAAAACGTCGGAAGTTCTTGAGGGAACTTTGACGAATCAGAGGTCGCGGCGGACGGGACAGCACGAATTCCGGCCGGATCGGTCTAGACCGTTACGCAACGCACCGGAGCGATCAGGCTGTCCGACAACGGCAGTCCGTGATCGTGGCCCCACCGAACGCGAGATGGGAGCGCTGCGCTCACGCGGAACGCACGCCACCTCAACGCAGCGTGACCTGACGGTTGGACAGCCCCGCCCGGGCGCGCCGCTCGGGCTCGGACAGCGACCCCGTCTCGCGCAGGGCCCCCGCCAGCCGCTCCTGGAACGCCGCCGCGGGCGCCTCGACGTCATCGGCCTCCGAGCCGGGCACGAGGTCCCACACGGGAGCGAGCAGGCCGTCGGCGCGGAAGGTGCCGATGAGCCGGGTGCCCTCGCCGAGCGTGTCCTCACCGCGCGCGTGGAGGCGGGCGAGCGCGTCCAGCAGCGGCTCCTCGTCGTGCGGGAGCACCCAGCGCAGGTGCTCCTTCGTGCCGATACGGCACCAGTAGGCGGCCTCGACGCTCGTCAGCCGGACGGTGGGGACGACGGAGGCGTTGGCGCGGTCGAGCGACGCGGCGACGTCGTCGGTGACCTCGGCGCCGCTCCCCTCGATCCAGAAGTCGAAGCCCTGGTGCACCGTGACCTCGAGCGGCGCGGACAGGTCGAGCACGTCCTGCAGGCGCGGGCCGGCCTCGGGACGGTGCGGCGGCACCGGGGTGCCCGGCTCCGCGTCGAGCGCACGCAGCAGCGCGTCGGCGACGTCACGGCTCGTGTCGCCGGTGCTCGTCGCGGTCTGCAGCCCGAGGAAGATCGCGCCGTCGGTCCGCACGAGCCCGGGCCACGCGAGCGGCAGGACCGTCGAGAGCGTCACCGTGCGGTCGCCGAGGAGGGCGGCGTAGTGCGGTGCGAGCGTCAGGGACGCGGTGGCCGACGGCACGATCTCGCGCATGGCGATCCAGTCGGCCTCGCCCGGGACGCCCTCGAACGGCCGGCGCACGAGGATCTGGCCGGCGTTCGCCGCCTCCCGGCCGTGGCAGGCCTTGTAGCGACGGCCGCTGCCGCACGGGCAGGGCTCGCGCATGCCGACGACGGGGACGTCGGCGTCCGCGGCGATCACGGGGGCGGACAGGGGACGCGAGCTCTTCGTGTTCTTCTGGGCCACGGTCGGCGAGCGTACGCGACCGGCCCCGGACGAGGCTGGTCAGCCGTGCGCGGCCGCGCTGGCGGCGGTGCCTCGCCCGAGCTGGGCGAGGACGGCGCCGGGACGGTTCGTGATGATCGCGTCGACCCCGAGATCGGCGCAGAGCGCGACGTCGGCCGGCTCGTCGACGGTCCAGACGTGGATGCGCTGCCCGGCGCGGTGCACCCGCTCGACGTAGCGCGGGTGCTCGCGCACGATGTCGATGGACGGTCCTGCGATGCCCGAGCCGAAGGGGAGCGACCCGTCACGGAAGCGCAGCGGAATGCGATCCATCAGGAAGACCGTGGGCAGACCCGGTGCGAGGGCGCGCACGCGACGCATCGACAGCTGCGAGAAGCTCATCACCCGGATCCGGGAGTCCTGCTCGCTGCGCGGACGGGCGAGGCCGAAGCGCTTGAGCAGGGCGACCGTGCTCTCCTCGACGAGGGCGCCGTAGCGCGTCGGGTGCTTGGTCTCGATGGCGAGGCCGATCTCCCGCTCGGAGTCCACGACGAGCTCGAGCAGCCGTTCGAGGGTGAGCACCCGGCTGCGGTCCTCGTCGATGACGACCGGGTCGTCGTCGATCGGGTGGGGGTCGGCCGTGCGCGCGTTCGGCCGCAGGGGCGCCCGCAGCCTCGGCCGCAACGACGGGCGCGGTGTCGGGCGTGGGTGGCCGGCGTCGCGCCAGTGGCCGAAGTCGACGCGGTGCAGGTCCTCGAGCGTCATCACCGACACGACGCCCGAGCCGTCGCTGGTGCGGTCGATCCGTCGGTCGTGGACGCAGACGAGGTGGCCGTCGGCGGTCAGGCGCACGTCGCACTCGAGGGCGTCGGCGCCGTCGGCGACCGCCTGGACGTAGGCCGCGAGGGTGTGCTCGGGGACGTCGGCACTGGATCCACGGTGGGCGACGACCTCGGTCACGCGGGACATCGTGGCACCCGTCGGAGGACGAGACACGACGACACCGCGACTCCTGGGTGAATCAGGAGGATCGGCTCGGCGACGCAGGACCGGACGGGAGGAGCGCGCCGGGGTTGAACAGCCCGTGCGGGTCGAGCGCAGCCTTGATGGCCCGCATCGTGGCGATCTCGGCCGGCGAGCGGGTGAGCGCGAGGTACGCCGCCTTCGCGCGGCCCACGCCGTGCTCGGCGGAGATCGAGCCGCTGTGGTCGGCCACCGCCGCGAGGACCACGACGTCGGCCCGCTCGTCCTCGGGTTCGGGACCGAGCACCTCGACGTGCAGGTTGCCGTCGGCGAGGTGGCCGAACACGAGTACCTCCTCGACCTCGTCGATGCCGCGCAGCCGGGCCCTCATGTCGGAGACGAACGCGTCCCAGGAGCCCATCGGGACCGACACGTCGAACCGGTGCGGCACGCCGAGCACGGCGGTCGCCTCCGCCGCACGCTCGCGGTAGGACCAGAACCGCGCCTTGTCGGCCGCGTCGAGGGCCACGACCACGTCGCGGTCGTCGGGCAGGTCCATCGCGACGTCGCCGTCCGCGGGCGACTCGGTCTCGAGCAGCAGCACGTGGTCGTGCTGCTGCGGCAGCGGCCACGGCACCGACGCGACGTCGCACACGTGCCGCAGCATCCCCGCGTCCATGATCTCCGCCGCCAGCAGGCGTACGCCGCGAGGCACGGACGAGCGCACGAGGTCGAGCGCGTCGGCGGCGTCGCACACGCCCACGAGCGCCACGGCCGACCCCGTCGCGGGGCGCACCAGCCGCAGGCGCGCGGCCGTCACGACACCGAGCGTGCCCTCGCTGCCGACCAGCAGGCCGGTCAGGTCGTAGCCGGTGTTGTCCTTGGGCAGCCCGCCGAGGTGGCTGATCACCGAGCCGTCGGGGAGGACGGCCTCGACGCCGACCACCTGCGCGCGCGTCATGCCGTGGCAGCAGACCCGGATCCCGCCGGCGTTCGTGCCCACGGTGCCGCCTACGGTGGCGCTCTCGCGAGCGGCGAGGTCGACGCCGTACTCCCAGCCGGCGGCACGCACATGGCGGTGCAGGTCCGCGAGGACGACGCCGGCCCCGGCGGTGACCTGGCCGGCCAGCTCGGCGACCGGGTCGAGGCGGGTGAGTCGACGCGTGGAGAGGATCACGGTCGGCGCACTGTCGGCGCCCGGCACGGAGCCGCCGACCAGCCCGGTGTTGCCGCCCTGCGCCAGCACCGGCACCCCGGCGGTGACGCACGCCGACACCACGGCCGCGACCTCCGCCGTGTCGGCCGGACGCACCACGGCGAGGACGGGTCCGCGGAAACGCCGCGACCAGTCCACGGCGTACGCCTCGACCACGTCCGGGTCCGTCAGCACGTGCCCGTCCCCGACGGCACCGCGCAACGCCTCGACCAGCTGCTCGCTCACGGCGTCATCCTGCCGCAGGCGCTCACTTGAGGAACTTGCTGTACCTGCGGTCGGCGAGCGGCTTGCCGTCGGTCTGGCAGGTGGCGCAGTACTGCAGCGACGAGTCGGCGAAGCTCACCTCGCGCACGACGTCCCCGCAGACGGGACACGGCTGACCGGTCCTCCCGTGCACGCGCATGCCGAGCTTCTTCTCGGCCTTCAGGTCGCCGGCGCCGAGACCCTCGGACCGGGCGACGGCAACGGTGAGGACGTCGCGCATCGCGGCGTAGAGGGTCGCGACCTCCTCGGTCGTGAGCTTGCCCGCTGCCTTGAACGGGCTCAGGCGCGCGACGTGCAGGATGTCGTCGCTGTAGGCGTTTCCGATGCCCGCGATGGTGGCCTGGTCGCGAAGCACGCCCTTGACCTGCTTGCCGCCGGCGTCGGCGAGGATCGCCGCGAACGCGTCGATCGTGAAGGCGTCGTCGAGCGGCTCGGGGCCGAGCCGCGCGACACCCGGGATCGTCCCGGGATCGCGTACGACGTAGACCGACAGGCTCTTGCGGGTCGCCGCCTCGGTGAGGTCGAAGCCGCCCGCGGCCACGCCGTCGTCGTCGACGAGCACGACCCGGAACGCCAGCGGCCCTTTGCCGGGCCGCGGCGGCGCGGCGCTCATCTCCTTGCGCCAGTGCAGCCAGCCCGATCGCGACAGGTGCGTCACGAGGTGCAGAACCTCGCCGTCCTCGTCGGCGAGCACGACGTCGAGGAACTTGCCGCGACGCTCGGCGTCGACGATGCGGGCGCCGACGAGGTCGGTCACCGGCGGGTCGAAGGTCTTCAGGGCGCTGATGGCCGCGAGCTCCACCCGCGCGACCCGCAGCCCGGTCGCGGTCGCGCGCAGGTAGGCGGCGAGCGACTCGACCTCCGGCAGCTCGGGCACGGGACGAGCCTGCCACGACCGGCGGCGGCCGTCCGAGCCCTTGGCCGAGATGGCGGCGCCCGGCTTCGTTACCGGCCGGTCACCGGGTCGGTCCGGCATCGACGCAGCTCATGGGTGAGACTTTCCCCGTGAGCGAGCCCCTCGGACCCGGTGTCGGTGTCGATGCCGTCCTGCCCGGACGCATCGGGCTGCTCGTCCGGGTGCCCGTGAAGCCCGGGATGCGCGCGGCCGCGCTCGACGTGCTCAACCGCTACGTCGACGACCTCGACGACGAGCCCGGCACGGAGGCGTTCTTCCTCTGCGTCGATCCCGACGACACCGACGTCGTGTGGCTCTACGAGTGGTTCCGCGACGAGGAGTCGCTCGAGGCGCACCGCAGCGCACCGCTGTTCGGCCGGCTGATGACCGAGCTCCCCGACCTCGTGGCCGACGGGCCCGGGATCATGCGTCTCGACCCGCTGCGCCTGCGCATGTCAGCCGCACTCACCGCCCAGTCCCTCTGACGACCTGCACGTCACTGACGCAAGTGCGACAAACCGGCGGCGGCTTCCCACACATCCGCCAGTGACGTGATGTCCCGATGGCTCAGGCGCGCTCGACGTCCGTGGCGTCGAGCAGGGACAGCACGTACTCGATCCCGCGGTGCATCGTGGGATACGCCCACACCATCCGGCGCAGCTCGGCGACGGGGACCCTGCCCTGCACCGCGACCGACAGCGCGCCGAGCACCTCCCCGCCGGTCGGACCCGCGCTCGTCGCCCCGACGAGCACGCCGTCGCTCTCGACGACCGAGATGAGCCCCTCGTTGCCCGGGCCGTGGATCCAGCCGCGCGTCGCCGCGGACGCCAACGGCACCGAGACCGTGCGTACGCGGAGCCCGCGCTCCCTCGCCTGCGCGGCGGTGAGACCGACCGCGCCGATCTCGGGGTCGGTGAACGTCACGCGCGGCATCGCCGTGACCGGGTTGGACGCGAGCGGCTCCGCCGGCTGCAGCAGGCTCGCCGTGACGACCCGCGCGTGGTGCACCGCCACGTGCGTGAACGCGCCCTGCCCGGCGCAGTCGCCGATGGCGAAGACACCGTCGAGCGGACCGTCGGGACCGACCACTCGGAGCGTGTCGTCGACGGTGAAGGTCCGTGCGCCAGCGTCGACCCCGAGCGTCTCCGCGTCGAGCGCGGCGAGGTCGACGCGCCGCCCGGTCGCGACCAGCAGGCGCTCGCCGTGCACGACCGAGCCGTCCGAGAGCGTCACGGCGAACCCGGAGCCGTCGGTGTGCTCGACCTTCGCCGCAGCCACGCCGGTGCGGACGTCGATGCCCTCGGCCGCGAAGACCTCCGCGAGCAGGGCGCCGGCCTCCGGCTCCTCGAGGGCCAGCAGGCGGTCGGCGTACTCGACGATCGTGACCGTCACCCCGAAGCGCGCGACGGCCTGGGTGATCTCGCAGCCGATCGCGCCGCCGCCGAGCACCACCAACGAGGCGGGCAGGTCCGGACTCTCCACGAACTCGTGGTTCGTCCAGTACGGCGTCCCCGCGAGTCCCTCGACCGGCGGGACCGCAGCCACCGAGCCCGTCGCCACCACGACCGCGCGCGTGGCCGTCACGACGACCTCGTGGCCGGTGGGCGTCGTGACGACGACCGTGCTCGGGCCGTCGAACCGGCCGCGTCCGCGGACGAACGTGCCGCCCTTGGCCTCGAGCCGCTCGACCGCCACGCGGTCGTCCCAGTCGTCGGTCGCGGAGTCGCGGATCCAGGCGTGCACCGGCGCCCAGTCCGGGGTGACGGTCGAGGTGCCCGCGAGGCCGTCGACCCGTCGCGCCTCGGCGAGCGCAGAGGCCGCGCGGATCATCCGCTTCGACGGGACGCAGCCCCAGTAGGGGCACTCGCCGCCGACGAGGCCGGCGTCGATGCCGACGACGGGCACGCCCGCGCTCGCGAGGTCCTCGGCGACCTGACCGCCGCCCGGCCCGAGGCCCAGCACGACGACGTCCGTGGTGATCGATGTCCGCATGCGCGCCAGCCTGCGCGACAGGGCCGTGAACCACCAGCCCCGCCGGCGATCCGTCAGCGGACCGTCAGATGTCCACGTCATGACACCCACGCGCTCCCGGCCGCCGCTCACGTCATGACACGGGACCTGCCCGAGCAGGTGCTCAGCGACTGCGGGTGCGGCGCAGGAAGTTCAGGCCGAGGATCGGGAGCACCAGCGGGACGAACAGGTAGTCGAGGCCGAACCAGTACCAGACGCTGTGCACGCCCTTGCCGGTCACGGTGTTCTGGAACGTCTCCGCATGCACCAGGCTCCAGGTGCCCACGACGAGCACGCCGACGAGCTCGACCACCATGCCGACGAACGCGATCCGCCGCCATCCGGGGGTGTCCTTCACCAGGGCGACCGTGATGACGCAGTAGACGACCGCCGCGAACGTCGACAGCAGGTAGGGCACCGGCGCCTGGTCGAACTTCGTGACGAGCTCGAAGAGCGACCGGGCGGTCGAGCCGACGGCCAGGATCGCGTAGACCGTGATGAGCACGCGCCCGGGCCCGTGCTTCGTCGAGCCCGCGGTCACATCCGCGCTGGAGCCCTGCTCGGCCTCGTCCGGACCTGTCGCGGTGGGCTCAGGCATGCCCGGTCACCGCGACCGAGACGTCCCAGACCTGCTGCAGGCGGACCAGCAGCACCGGGATGAGCAGGCACGCTATGCAGACGACGCCGGTGCCCCAGCGGCCCGGCTCGGCCGCACCCCACCACACCGTGCCGGGCGCGGCCACGAGCACCACGAGCAGGTAGGCGAGGAGCACCACCGGCTGCTCGGGGGCGTTGCCACCAGCCCAGGCGACGACGAGCTGCACGGTGAGCACGAGCAGGGCGAGCTCGAGCAGCGCGACCAGCGCGAGGACCCAGCGCGTGATCCTCCGGTTCAGGGCGGCGAGCACGCCGGTCACGACGGCCAGGAGCAGCGAGAGCACGGTCACGACGACCCCGACCGAGGTCACCGGCCAGGTGGACGCGAGGAGCGGGGCGGTGGTCACGCGCTGATCCTCTCAGCCCGGGCCGGTCAGCCCAGCGCGAGCAGGGCGGCAGCGACGATCGCCGTGACCATGCCGACCTTCTGCACCGGGCGCAGCCGCTCGGCGAGGCCGTAGCGCGCGAGCAGCACCGTGGCGGCGGGGTAGAGCGAGCCGAGCACCGAGACGACCGACAGCAGGCCGATCTGCAGCGCGAGGACGTAGATGGCGTTGGCCCCCACGTCGAGGACGCCGGCCCAGACGGCCTGCGCCCGCACCGGATTCTCGTCCGGGAGGTACGGCGCCCTCGCCCGCAGCGCCGCGATGCCGCCGAGCACCGCGATGATCACGGTCGACGTCCCGCGCGCCCACACGACCGACCACAGGCCCGACCCGTCCGGCGCGAGCGAGATGACCGCCATGAACCCGCCGATGCCGACCCCGGCAAGGATCGCGAGCACGAGCGCACGGGTCGACACCTTCTGGTGGCGGGCGTCGTCGGTCGGCGCCTGCGGCTCGAGCCCGACCGTCACGATCGCGACCACCGCGAGCGCCATCCCGACGTACGCCGGGATCCCGGGGCGGTCGCCCTGCAGGAGCCCGACGACCACGGGGATCGCCGCCCCGATGACGGCGGCGATCGGCGAGACGATGCCCATCGGGCCGATGGTGAGCGCGGCGTAGAGCAGCAGGATCCCCATCGAGCCGAACAGCGCTGAGCCGATGCCGGGCAGCGCCGTACCCGACGGGTCGCCATGCACGAGCAGGGCCAGCGGCACGATGAGGACCAGGCCCGCGGGCGTGGTGAGCACGAGGGTCTGCAGCGGCGTCGAGCGGCGCGAGGCGAGCCCTCCGACGAAGTCCGCGACGCCCCACACCAGCGCGGAGACGAGCGCGAGGAGGGCAGGCACGGACCACAGTCCAGCACA
Organism: Candidatus Nanopelagicales bacterium; assembly: GCA_017882705.1. Classification (GTDB taxonomy): domain Bacteria; phylum Actinomycetota; class Actinomycetes; order S36-B12; family CAIYMF01; genus Longivirga. The sequence goes on from JADGOZ010000096.1 coordinate 29,693, forward strand.
CGCACGGCAGGGGTAGCGTCTCGCCATGGCCGAGCCCCCGGAGCACCTCGACGTGCTCGTCGTCGGTGCCGGGCTGTCGGGCATCGGGGCCGCGTGCCGCCTCGAGCTCGAGCGTCCGGGGACGACCTACGCCGTGCTCGAGTCGCGCGACACGATCGGCGGCACGTGGGACCTGTTCCGCTACCCCGGCATCCGCTCCGACTCCGACATGCACACGCTCGGCTACCCGTTCCGGCCGTGGCTCGACGGCAAGGCGCTCGCCGACGGTCCGGCGATCCTGCAGTACGTCCAGGACACCGCCGCGGAGTTCGACGTCACGCGGCGCGTGCACCTGCACCACAGGGTGGTCGCGGCCGACTGGTCGAGCGCGGAGGCGCGGTGGACGGTCGAGGTGCTGCGCACCGACACCGGGGAGCGCAGCACCCTCACCTGCGGATTCCTGTTCTCCTGCACGGGCTACTACCGCTACGACCGCGGGCACGAGCCCGACATCGCCGGTCGGGAGGACTTCCGCGGCGAGGTGGTCCACCCGCAGCAGTGGCCCGCGGCCCTCGACGTACGCGGCAAGCGGGTCGTGGTGATCGGCAGCGGGGCCACGGCGGTCACCCTCGTCCCCGCACTGGCGGGCACGGCCCGGCACGTCGTGATGCTGCAGCGCTCGCCGACCTACGTCGTGTCGCTGCCGTCGCGCGACGCGGTCGCCGATCTCGTGCGCCGCGTCCTGCCGCCGGGTGCGGCGTACAAGGTCGTGCGGCGCAAGAACATCGCGACGTCGGGCCTCAGCTACCGCCTGTCCCGGCGCTGGCCGGCGACGATGAGCAGGGTGTTCGTGAACGGCGTGCGCCGACAGCTGCCGGAGGGCTACGACGTCGCCACGCACTTCACGCCGAGCTACGACCCGTGGACCCAGCGGCTCTGCGTCGTCCCCGACGGCGACCTGTTCGCCGCGATCAGCGCGGGGGACGCCTCGGTCGTCACCGACCGCGTCGTGCGCTTCACCGAAGGCGGTCTGCTGCTCGAGTCCGGCCAGGAGCTCGACGCCGACGTCGTGGTGACGGCCACCGGGCTCGAGCTGCTGCTCGTCGGCGGCATGGATCTGAGCGTCGACGGCGTGCACGTCGACGCCCCGAGGACCGTGGCGTACAAGGGGATGATGCTCACCGGCGTCCCGAACTTCGCGTTCGCGATCGGCTACACGAACGCGTCGTGGACCCTCAAGTGCGACCTCGTGAGCCGCTACGTCTGCCGGCTCCTCGGTCACCTCGAGACGCACGGCTACGCGTCCGTCGTGGCCACGCCCCCGCCCGAACCCGAGCGCCTGCCCCTGCTCGACCTCTCCGCCGGCTACGTCCGCCGCGCCCTCGACAGCCTCCCGAAGCAGGGCACGAGACCACCCTGGCGCCTCCTGCAGAACTACCGCCAGGACGTCCGCATGTTCACCAGAGCCCCCCTCCTCGACGAAGCCATCACCTTCACGCCCGCGAGATCGTCGCCCGTGGGCGATGAAGGACGCCTGCATCGCATAGAAGACAACATTCCGGACCTCCATTGATCGGACAGGAGCAGACGTGAAGCGCTTCGTCGTCGACGGCGCGACCGCGGTCGTCACCGGTGCCGCGGGCGGCATCGGCCGCGCGGTCGCGCGCGAGCTCTCCGCGCGGGGAGCCCATCTCGTGCTCCTCGACCGCGACGAGGTCGGGCTCGCGTCGATCGCCGCGGAGCTGCGCGTCAGCAGGCCGGACCGGGCGGTCACGACGTACGCCGTGGACCTCTCCGACCGCGCCGCGGCGCTGTACGCCGCCGAGGGGATCGCCGCCGCGCACCCGCACGTGCACCTGCTGGTGAACAACGCCGGCGTCGCGCTCGGCGGTCGCTTCTCCGAGGTGGCCCTCGAGGACGTGGAGTGGCTGCTCTCGATCAACCTGCACGCCGTGCTCCTCCTGACGCACACGCTGCTGCCTAACCTCGTCGCCACGCGCGGGTCGCACATCGTCAACCTCTCCAGCCTCTTCGGGCTGATCGCGCCACCCGGCCAGGTGGCGTACAGCACGAGCAAGTTCGGCGTGCGCGGCTTCGGCGACGCCCTGCGCGAGGAGCTCGCCGAGCACGAGGTCGGCGTGACGACCGTGCACCCCGGCGGCATCGCGACGAGCATCGCCGACAGCGCCCGGATCGGGGCCGGCGTCGACCCCGCGGAGTACGAGCAGGGCCGCAGGGCGTGGACGAAGCTGCTCTCGATCGACCCCGCCATCGCCGCGACGCGGATCGTCGACGGTGCCGAGCGCCGCAAACCGCGCGTGCTCATCGGCGGGTCGACGTACGTCCTCGATGCCCTCGCGCGCATCACTCCGGGGCACTACGGCCGGCTCGTCGCGGCGGGCAACGAGCGCCTCAGCCGGCGCCTCGTGCGCTGAGCGAGGTCCGGACTCCACCAGCACCCGGCGCTTCTCGTCGTCGACGTGGTCCCTTCGTTGATCGTCGGGGCGACCTCGCAGGTGCGCGCCTCGATCGCGGCCGCGTGCGCGCCACCCCGCTCATCGACCCGGTCGAGTTCCTTCGCCCGCGCGTCGGTGCTGCACTGGACACGTGGACGGCGTGGTCGAACGCCATGGGGGCGCCGCGGCGGAGTCCGCTCCGCCGGGACGCGACCTGTTCATGGACCTGCTCCGGCTCGTCGCGATGACGGCCGTGGTGTTCCTGCACTGGCTCAGCCTCATGCCGTCGATCAGCGACGGGATCGTCGTGGACCGCAACGTCGTCGACGTCACCGTCGGTCTGTGGCCGCTGACCTGGCTCGCCGAGGTCATGGCCCTGTTCTTCTTCGTCGGCGGGTACGCGAACTGGGTGTCGATGCGGGCGGCGCGGCACATCGGCGAGACTCCGGCGCAGTTCGTCGTACGCCGCTGGAACCGGCTGCTGCGACCGACGCTGGCGTTCCTCGGGCTGTGGCTCGGCATCGACCTGCTCGCGCGGGCGATGGGCCACCGCGACGCGTCCCCGCTCGCGCACGTGAGCACCGGCAACACGATCCCGTTCGGGCCGTTGTGGTTCATCGGCGTGTACCTCGTCGTGATCGCGTCGAGCCCGATCACGGCGGCGGCGCACCGGCGATGGGGAGCTCGGGTCGTCGTCGCGATGGTCGTCGCCGTGGCGCTCGCGGACGTCGTGACGTTCTCCACCCACGTGGCGGCTGCCATGGCGTTCAACCTCGTGCTCGTGTGGTCCGTGCCGCACCAGCTCGGCTACTTCTACGCCGACGGCTCGCTGGCACGGATGGGCCTGCGCGGTCGCGTCGTCATGGCTGGCTCCGGCCTCCTGGCGATCGCCGGGCTCACCTCGCTGCCCTACTACCCGCGGAGCCTGGTCACGCTGCCGTGGACGGTGTCGTTCATCGCGGCGCCGATGCTCACGCAGGTCGCCTCCGCGTTCTGGCTCGTGGGTCTCGCCCTGCTGCTGCAGCCGGCGGCCGCGCGGGTGCTGAGCCGGCCGTGGGCGCAACGGGTCGTGGGCGCGGCGACCCCGTATGCGATGCCGGTGTTCCTCTGGCACATGACCGCGTACCTCGTGGCGGCGAGCGTGCTCGTGTGGTCGGGCGCCGACTTCGTGTACGGCATCCGGACGGATCCGACGTGGTGGTGGACGCGACCGGTGCTGATCCTCGCGTCGGCGGTGGCGCTCGGCGCGATCCTGGCCGTACGGCGTTCGCTCAGGATGATGCGTCATCGTCTGGCGGGCGCAGCCGTGTCACGATGACCGGGCATGAGTGTCATCGCGCGACCCGTTCGCACCTGGATGAGACGGCTCGCGAAGGTGGCGACCGTCGTCGTCGTCCTGTTCCTCGCCCTGTCGCTGGTCGGGGCCCGGGTCGCCGTCGCCGGCTCCCGCGCCGCGCTGCGCACGCCGCCGGGATCGATCGGCAGCACCTGGTCCGACGTCACGTTCCCGAGCCGCGGTGACGCCGTTGCTCTGTCAGGCTGGCTGTTCACCGCCGTGCACCCCAGCGGGCGCAGCGTGATCCTCGTGCACGGATGGCAGGGCGACCGTGAGGACGTCGACTTCGTCCCGCTCGCCCGTGACCTGCTCGCCCGCGGGTACGCCGTGCTGATGTTCGACCTGCGCGGCTCGGGCACCAGTGCGGGCACCACGCAGACCTTCGCGCACGACGAGCCCCGCGACGTGCTGGGGGCCCACGACTTCCTCCTCGCCCGGGGCTGGTCGCCGGCGCTCATGACCATCATCGGCAACAGCATGGGGGCGGCCACCGTGCTCGAGGCCGCACCGGAGCTCGACGACGTCGGGGCCCTGGTGGCCGACAGCTCCTTCGCCGACCTGTCGTCGTCGATGCAGGGCGGTCTCACCAGGTTCACGCACCTGCCGGGGGTGCTGGCCGTCCCGGCGATCGAGCTTGCACGGCTCTTCGACGTCCAGCCCGACCTGCGCCCCGTCGACGTGGTGCGGTCGCTGCCGCACCGCGCCTTCCTGTTCATCCACGCGCGCGGGGACCGACTTCTGCCGGTGGCCGACGCGCAGACGCTGCGAGCGGCGTCCACGGACCCCGGTACGCGACTTCTGGTGATCGACGGGGCCGACCACCTCGACACCTACACCCATGACCCGGCGACGTACCTGCGCACGCTCCTGGCGTTCGTCGACGGCCAGATCGCGACACGGTGAGGTCCGCGGACCAGGAGCCGACACCCGCCCGGCGGGACGACCCGCCCTGGACGACGGGATCGGATCGGCGAACGACGAAGGCCCCCGTCCCGGGGGACGAGAGCCTGTCGTGCTGGTGCGCGAGGGGGGAGTTGAACCCCCACACCCTTTCGGGTACACGGACCTGAACCGTGCGCGTCTGCCTATTCCGCCACTCGCGCGCGCCGGAGAAGGCTAACACGCAGGTGGGGGCCGTTCCGAACCGCCGGCGACCGGTCCAGGACCCGCCACCGTCGCCGCGGCGCAGGTCGGAGCCGCCCGCACGGATACGATCGGGGCCGACGACGTGCGCTCCCGCGGGCGCGCACCGTCCTGACGTACACGGGAGGCACGGTGGGTCTGCTCGACCGCTTCGAGCAGCGGCTCGACCGGATGGTCAACGGTGCCTTCGCGCGCGCGTTCAAGGCCGAGGTGCAGCCGGTGGAGATCGC
>JADGOZ010000097.1 GCA_017882705.1 Candidatus Nanopelagicales bacterium
GCGATCGGCGCGGCGGGACTGGCCGTCGCGTGGGGTCCGGGTCAGGATCCTGGCTCGGGAGTCGTCGGCTTGCTGCCGTATCTCCGCGTGTCTGCGTCTAGGCCTCTTTGACGACGGCGTACCAGATGCGGTCGGCGACTCTGGCCAGTCGTTCCCCTACCTCGAGGGTTCGACGGTAGAACTCCCGGCGGGCGACGACTTCGCGGAGGTCCTGCTCTGCGAGCAGGACCTGCATCGCGTGACGGTAGATCTTCTCCATCCGCCGCTCCGTGGCTACCGCCGCGTCCGCTTCGCGGGTGGCCGTGTCGCCGTCCTTGACCAGGTGGTCCATCGCGGTGGACAGGTGCTGCACTCCCGAGAGGATCTCCTGGGCCATTGCGGCGATGGGCGCGTCTGGTTCGAGGGCGGAGCTGTCGGCCTCGCGCACGACGTTCTTGAGGCCGTTGAGCACGGCGTCGAGTCGTTCGGACAGGGTGAACAGATCCTCCTGGTCGACCGGGGTGCTGAATGCTTGGCGAAGCTGCCGGCTCAACCGGCGCCGGACGTCGTCGGCCCGGTGCTCGCAAGCTCTGACTTGTGCCTCCTGGGCGAGGTCACCACCGGCCCAGGCTGCGAACGCAGTCGCCCCCGCCAGCGTGATCTCGGCCTGCTCCCGCAGCGTGTGCACCACATCGGGGTTCTGAGGCAGGAACCAGTGCTTGGTCATAGGAACATCCTCTCCACCAACGCCACCGACGCGCCCATGCCGGCACACGCCGGCAACGTCACCACCCAGGCGAGTCCGATCTCGCGGACCACGGCCCAGCGCACATGCCTCCACCGGCGTTGCGCACCGACCCCGACGACCGATGATGCGACGACGTGCGTCGTGCTTACGGGCGCACCCAGCGCCGCGGAGCCGCCGATGACCAGCGCGCTCGACGCCTGACTCATGAAGCCGTCCAGCGGGCGAATCCGGTAGATGCCGCGCCCGAGCGTGCGCACGATCCGCCACCCGCCCAGGGCGGTCCCGAGGGTAAGGGCGACAGCGCAGACCAGCTTGACCCACATGGGCACGACGAACGAGGGGATCGTGCCGGTGGCCACCAGCGCCAACGTGATCAGTCCCATCGTCTTCTGGGCGTCGTTCGTCCCATGAGCGAAGGCGAGCGCGGCCGACGTCACCCACTCCCCCCGCAGGATCGAGCTCGTGACTCCACGTCGTGCCCGTCTCAACGAGCGCCGGACCGCGAGCTCCCCGATCCAGCCGGCGAGTCCACCGAGCAGTGGGGAGACTGCCAGTGCGACCAGGACACCAGCGACCCCTATCGGCCGCCAGCCGTCGAAGCCTCCCCACTGGACCGCGCCGAGACCACTGACCACGACCCCAGCCCCGACCAGGCCGCCGACCAGGGCGTGGGAGGACGACGAGGGCAACCCCCACCACCACGTGACCAGGTTCCACGTCACGGCGGCGATCAAGGAAGCAAGCAGGATCGCCAGGGTGTTCGCGGTCCCGACAGTGATCAGCCCACCGACGGTGTCGGCGACCGCCGTCCCCGCCAGGATCGGTCCCAGGATCGTGAAGACCGCTGCGACGCCCACGGCGACCGCCGGTCGCATGGCACGCGTAGCGACGGGCGCAGCGACGGAGTTCGACGAGTCGTGGAACCCGTTGGTGACATCGAAGGCGACCGCGAGGAGCACCAGCACCGCGAGCGCGACCACGCCGCCCCCTACCTGGGCACGAACCCGCACCCCACTCAGACGCCACGGAAGTCACTCGACGGTGCACGCGCGGAGGATGTGAACGGGAGTGCGGGTTGGTGCGCTATCTCTTCGGTGCGGACGGCTTGGTCAGCGAGCGGTCAGCGCTGCGCACGACGCTCCGGAGGAACTCGTATTGCGTCGTGACGAGCTTGTCAGCCATCTCGAGTGCCGCGTCGATGACGGCCTCACGACGGGAGGGGTGGCCGCCAAGTGCGGGGAGAGCCTCGTCCACAGTGTCCACGAACTTGCGCACCGCCTCGATGGCTGCCCGCTGCCCGGCCTCCACCGACTTCAGCACGTCGTCGGACATCTGCGCAGTCCGGTCCACGGCAGCCTTCCGCTGCGCGGCTGAACGTGGAGTGGATGCGCTCTTCTTGGCCGGTGCACGGGTACGAGCCGCCGGCGCCTTCGTCGTCTTCTTCGTGGTCTGGGCCATGATCGTCCTCCTCAGGTCGGCTGCGAACTCGTGCCGACAACGGCACTCGACCGCAGCAAGACCGTTCGGCTGGTCGCCCTGCTCTCCCGACCGTTCGGTCAGGGCAACCGCGCCGCTCCGGCCTCGGTCATCGGATCACCACCATCCTCCTGCGTTCAGCCCGACGATGTAAGGCTGAGACGTCCGCTCAGCGGTGGAGAACCAGACCGTGCGCCGGAACCTGCCACGCGAGCCGTACAGCCACGCGGACCATAGGCATGCCCCGATGGCGGAGGTACAACCAGAGCCCTCCGACACCGGCTGAATCCGCCCGCCCGAACCTCGTAGAATCACCCGCGCGGTGCCCACCAGCGCCGATCCGGCCACCCCGCCGGGTTCTCTGCACGCAAGTCCGCACGTCCCGCCTCCGTAGCTCAGTCGGATAGAGCACCCGCCTCCTAAGCGGGTTGTCGCGCGTTCGATTCGCGCCGGGGGCACCGACGGTCAGCCGCGACGCACCAGGGCCGGGTGGCGCGGGTCGTCGGCGCGCACGACGAGGTCGGCCGCGCCCTCGGGGTCGCGCTCCGCGGCGTAGCGCTCGAGCGCCGGCAGGGTCCACGCCTCCTCGGGCGGCGTGCGCCGTGCGAGCGCGGCCGGCGACAGCCGCACGTGCACGGTCACGTCGAACGGCAACCACCGGCCGAGCAGCACGCTGCCCGACACGACGACCACGCCGTCGTCGGGCAGCTGCACGACGTCGGCGCGCAGCGAGCGGTCGGTGAGCGGGTCTCGCAGCTCGGGCAGCGCGCGACCGGTCTCGGCGAACGGGTCGAGGACCTCGCGGCGCAGCGCGTCGTCGTCGAGCCAGCCGTCGAGGTAGGAGTCCTCGTCCTCCCGGCCGTACTCCAGCCGCAGCGACGCCGGACGCCAGAAGCGGTCGGCGCGCACGTTCAGCGCGCGACGCGGCGCGAGCGCGTCGACGACGCGTGCCGCCAGGCCGTGCGGGTCGGCCGCCGTGGCGCCGTCGATCGCGAGCCGCACGCGTCCGGCGTTCGCTGCGACGAGCGCCACGACCGCCGCCGCGACGCCCTCGGGGGTCGACGCCAGGACCGACGTCACCCGCCGAGCGCCTGCACGACGCGCGACACCGGTGGACGACCGAGCTGCCCCGCCATCCAGAGCGACGTCGCGACGAGCGCCTCGAGGTCGACGCCGGTCTCCACGCCCAGACCGTCGAGCATCCAGACGAGGTCCTCCGTGGCGAGGTTGCCGGTGGCCGACTCCGCGAAGGGGCAGCCGCCGAGACCGCCCACCGACGAGTCGACGGTGGTGACGCCGTACAGCAGCGCCGCCAGGGTGTTCGCGAGGGCCTGCCCGTAGGTGTCGTGGAAGTGCACGCCCACCAGGTCCAGCCCTACGCCGGTCCGCACCAGCCGGTCGACGAGGGAGGTGACGTGCCCCGGGGTCGCGACGCCGATCGTGTCGCCCAGGCTCAGCGAGGTGCAGCCGGCGTCGAGCAGCTCGGCGCACACGTCGACCACCTGCGCGGGATCGACGGCACCCTCCCACGGGTCGCCGAAGCACATCGAGACGTAGCCGCGCACCGGCAGGCCGTGCACGCGGGCCCTCGCGACGACCGGCGCGAACATCGCCATCTGGTCGGCCATCGGGCGGCCGAGGTTGCGCTGCGCGAACGTGTCGGTCGCGCTCGCGAAGACGGCGACCTCCGTGACACCGGCCGCGATCGCGGCCTCGAGGCCGCGATCGTTCGGCACGAGCGCGGGATAGCGCACGCCGTCGACCCGCGTGATGCCGGCCATCACCGCGGGGGCGTCGGCGAGCTGCGGCACACGGTCGGGCCGCACGAAGCTGGTGGCCTCGACGACCGGGAGCCCGGCCGCGGCGAGCCGGTCGATCAGCTCGACCTTCGTCGCCGTGTCGATCACGGTCGACTCGTTCTGCAGGCCGTCGCGGGCGCCGACCTCCCAGATCGTCACGCGGTCCGGCAGGTCGTCGCGACCCACCAGCACCGGGGCACGCATCGGGCTCATGCTCGCTCCTTCGTCGACGCTAACGACCGTTCACGCGCGGGCTCGGCGCACGCGGCCTCGAGCGCGGCCCACGCCATGTCGTGCAGCAGGTCCGCCATCCGCGGCTCGCCCGCACGGAGGCTGTAAGGAGTGGAGTTCAGCAGGCCGAGGACTGCCTGCACGCTCGAGGTCGCACGCTCCCGTGAGACCTGAGGGTGCATCCGCTGCAGCACCTCGACCCAGACTCCGACGTAGGACCGCTGCAGCTGGCGCACGAGGCGGCGCTCGCGGTCCGGGGCGCTGCCCAGGTCGCGGAAGTGGACCGCGATGAGCTCGGGCTCGTCGAGGGCGAAGTCGACGTGGAAACGCAGGAGTGCGTCGAGCTGGTCGACCGCGGTGTCCTCCTGCGCGATGCGCCGCGTGGAGCCGTCGAGCAGGCGCCGGCTCACGTCGACGAGCATGTCGGCGAGGATCGCGTCCTTGCCCGGGAAGTAGCGGTAGATCGCGGGGCCGGAGATGCCGAGCTCGGCACCGAGGTCGTCGATCGAGACGCCGTGGAAGCCCGAGACGGAGAACAGGCGCGCGGCTGTGCCGAGGATCTCCTCGCGTCGGTCCCGTCGGGCTGCCACACGTCCAGGGTAGACCGACCCGCTCTCCGCCTTGTCGCGCGGCAGGGCACAGCGTACCTTAACGATCGTTAACTGATTCGCCGTACCACGAGGAGCGACATGAGCCGAGCACGCCTTCCCGAGGAGTACGAGGCGCTGCGCTCGACCGTCGAGCAGTTCGCGCACGACGTCGTCGCACCGGTGATCGGCGAGCACGACGAGGCGCACACGTTCCCCTACGAGATCGTCCGCGAGATGGGGCGGATGGGCCTGTTCGGACTCCCCTTCCCCGAGGAGTACGGCGGCCAGGGCGGCGACTACTTCGCGCTCTGCCTCGCCATCGAGGAGCTCGCGCGCGTCGACTCGTCCGTGGCCATCACGCTCGAGGCGGCCGTGTCGCTCGGGGCCATGCCGATCTACCGCTTCGGCACCGAGGAGCAGAAGCGCGAGTGGCTGCCGCGCCTGGTCACCGGCGAGATGCTGGGCGCGTTCGGCCTCACCGAGCCGGGCGGCGGCTCCGACGCCGGCGCCACCCGCACGACCGCCGTCCTCGACGGCGACGAGTGGGTCATCAACGGCACGAAGTCCTTCATCACCAACTCCGGCACCGACATCACCGGCCTCGTCACGGTCACCGCGGTGACGGGCACGAAGGCCGACGGCCGCAAGGAGATCTCCTCGATCATCGTGCCGTCGGGCACGCCCGGCTTCACCGTCGCGCCGGGCTACTCCAAGGTCGGGTGGAACGCCTCCGACACCCACGAGCTCGCCTTCGACGGCGTGCGGGTCCCCGCCGCCAACCTCGTCGGTGAGCGCGGCCGTGGCTACGCGCAGTTCCTGCGCATCCTCGACGAGGGCCGCATCGCGATCTCGGCGCTCGCCGTCGGTCTCGCCCAGGGGTGCGTCGACGAGTGCGTGCGCTACGCGGGCGAGCGCGAGGCGTTCGGCCGCCCGATCGGGGAGTACCAGGCGGTCGCGTTCAAGATCGCCGACATGGAGCTGCGTGCGCACACGGCCCGCCTCGCCTATCACGACGCGGGTGCCCGGATGCTGGCCGGCGAGCCGTTCAAGCACGAGGCCGCGATCGCGAAGCTCTACTCCTCGGAGATCGCCGTCACGAACGCGCGCGAGGCGACGCAGGTCTTCGGCGGCTACGGCTTCATGAACGAGTACCCGGTCGCGCGGTTCTGGCGCGATTGCAAGATCCTCGAGATCGGCGAGGGCACCAGCGAGGTGCAGCGCATGCTCATCGCCCGGCACCTCGGAGTCGGTGTCACGGACTCCTGATCCCGCGTGTCATGACACCAGCGCGTCCTCAGGGGCCCGGGGACGCCATGACGTGAGCGGGGCGGTCAGGCGATGCGGACGTAGCGGTTGCCGCGCAGGCGCCCGCGCTCGACCTCGTCGGTGCCGCCCCAGATCCCGACGATCGACGGGTCCTTCAGCGCGGTCTCGAGGCACTGCCGACGCATGTCGCAGACGCCGCAGAAGGACAGTGCCGCCCGGCGGGAGACGGCGTCGTGCGCGGTCAGCGGGAAGAAGACGTCGGGCGCCGCGCCTCGGCACGCCGCCAGCGACCACTCCGGCGCCTGCAGCGAGACGGCGTCGGCGGCGAAGAGGTAGTCGTGCTCCTCGTCGATGACTTCCTCGCGCGGACGCACCACGGGGACGGGCACGATGACCTCCTCCAGCGCTGGCTTGCACTCAGTGCGGGGACATTAACACCTAGTGCACATTCCTGTCACCTACTCGGCTACCGTTCACGCTATGAGCGTGCCGACGCCGATGCAGGCCGAACCGACAGCCCGCCGCGGGGACTCGCGCCGGCGGATCACGCACGCCGCGATGGACCTCTTCGAGCGCCAGGGCTACGCCGCCACCACGGTCGACGCCATCGCCGAGGCCGCGGGGGTCGGGCGCCGCACGTTCTTCCACCACTTCGCGTCCAAGGACGCCGTCGTCTTCCCCGACCACGAGCACCTCGTCGAGCGGGTCGACGCCCATCTGCGCGCCCAGCCGACCGACGACCCCATCTCCGCGGTCGGCAGCGCGCTGCGCCTCGTGCTCGCGAGCTACCTCGCCGACCCCGAGGTCGCGCTGCGCCGCTACCAGCTCACCCGCACGACGCCCGAGCTGCGCGCGCGGGAGATCGCCTGGGTGCAGCGCTACCAGCTCCTGTTCTCCCGCTACCTCGGCGAGTGCTGGGCCGACGCCCCGCAGGGCGACCTCGCCGCCGACGTCGTGGCGGCCGGCGCGAGCGCCCTGCACAACCACGTCCTGCGCCACTGGCTCAAGGGCGACGGGCAGGGCGACGCGATGGCCGACCTCGACGACGCGCTCGCCTGGTGGCGTCGGTCCGCGGTCGCCGAGCCGCGTGCCGACGCGCCACGTCGCGTCGTCGTCGCGGTGTTCGACGAGGACGTCGACCCGGCGGAGCTCGCCGCGCACGTGCGTGAGGCGCGGTCCGCGCTCGACTGCTGAGCGGCAGGGCGGCGTAGCACTGGGGCTAGGGTCGCGTCATGGCCTCGGTGTGGTCGGAGCTGCTGCCGCTCGCGCTCGCGAGCATGGTCGTGCCGGTCCAGTGGACGCTCACGATCCTCATCGTCCGCGAGTCTCGGCTGCGCGCGCTCGCGTTCGTGCTCGGCAACGTCACGGTCCGGCTGCTGCAGGGTCTGCTGTTCTTCGTGCTGGTGCCGACGCCGGTCGACGGCGGGTCCGAGCAGAACGCCGTCGTGTCGTGGCTGCTGCTGCTCGTCGGCGCGCTGCTGCTGGTGAAGGCCGCCCGCTCGCTGGCGAAGGGCGCACCGGACGAGGACGCTCCCCCGCCGGGGTGGATCGAGTCCGCCACCGCGATGTCGGCGCCGCGCGCCTTCCTCGTGGGTGCGGGTCTGCTCGCGATCGGCGCGAAGTTCTGGGTGTTCACGATGAGCGCCGTCGCCGTCCTCGACTACGCCGACCTCTCGACCGCCTCGACCGCGGCGTCGTTCCTCGTGTTCGCCCTGCTCGCCGTCCTGCCGCCGCTGGCGGTCATCACCATGACGGCGGTCGCGCCCACGCGCTCGGCCGCGTTGCTCGACTCGGTGTCCGCCTGGCTCACCCGCAACACGTCGAGGATCGTCATCGCCATCTGCCTCGTCGTCGGCGTCTGGTTCGTCGCGAAGGCCCTGACGCAGCTCGGCCTGTTCTGACCCTCGAGCTCACGCCCTCGTCGCACGCCCCTCGCCGACCGGGCCCCGAGTGCAGTGGGGGTCTACCCGCACCGGTTGCGCGGTTGCTGGGCCATGTGAGTGACCTGGCGCACGGAGAGCGGCGAACGGCTCAACCTCGGCCGTGTCGCGTCGATGTCAGGGTCGTCATCGCAATCACTCTTCGCTCCGACCAGAACGGGCACACCCATCGTGAGATGGGGTCGCAAAGCCGGGGGACTCTCGCGAGCCTGCCCTGCTGCCTCGGTTGAGGACCTTCGTGTCGGCAGTGATCGTCCCGGAAGGAACGACCATGCTCGCTCGCGTCCGCAAGTCCATGGAGGACAAGGAGCAGGGTTTCACCCTGATCGAGCTCCTCGTCGTCATCATCATCATCGGCATCCTCGCCGCCATCGCCATCCCGGTCTTCCTCAGCCAGCGCCAGAAGGGCTGGGACGCCGCGGTGAAGTCCGACCTCCGCAACGCCGCCACGGCCGAGGAGACCTACCTCACCGAGCAGAGCACCTACACCGACGTCTTCGCCGACCTCACGGCCAAGGGCTTCAAGCAGAGCGACCTGGGCAACTACAAGGTCGGCAACACGGCCATCGTCGCCACGTCGGACGTCGGCAACGCGTACTGCCTGACCGCCACCTCGAAGTCCGGCACGGCGTTCTTCTACGACAGCTCGGTCGGTGGCTTCACCACGAAGTGCCAGGCACCGAACCTCAAGTAGCCAGTCGCCGCTCCAGGGCAGGCATCGAGCCCCCGGCCCCTCGGGTCGGGGGCTCGATCACGTCGTGACGCGCCCGGGGCGCCCGCAGCCGAGATCGGCAGCCGTCAGGACGTCGGCGCGGACGGGAGGGCGGCGGCGACGTCGGCGACGAACTGGCAGCCGTCGAAGTCGGTGTCGATCGACCAGCCGAGGCGCACGATCACGGCGTCCTTGGACGGCACCATCGCCACGACCTGACCCCAGTGGCCCTCCATGAGCAGCGTGTCCTTCGGGTAGCCCGGCGTGCTCGTGCACTCGCCGCCGACCGACTGGCCGGGAAGCCACGTCTGCGCGCCGTAGCCGTGTCCCTCGCCGCTGGGCACGGCCGGGGTGCCGGCGAGCGCGACCCATCCGGGCTTGAACACCTGCGCGCCGTTCCAGCTGCCGTCCCCCAGCATGAGCTGGCCGAGGCGCGCCCAGTCGGCCGTGCTGGCCCAGAGGTACGACGACCCCACCCAGGTGCCGGACGCGTCCGTCTGCAGCGTCGCCGTGGTGACGCCGATGGGCTTGAACAGAGAGTCGTAGGAGTAGTCGACGTACTCCTGATCGGTGGCGAACTGGGCGCGGGTCACGGCGGAGAGGATGTTGGCGGTGCCGCTGAGGTACTCCCAGCTGCTTCCCGGTGTGCCGTCAAGGGGGTGCTGCGCCGCCCAGGCGGACATGTCCGGCTCGCCGTAGAGCATCTGCACGACGTCGCCGGTCGGGCCGTAGCCCTCGTTCATGGCGAGCCCGTCGCGCATGAAGAGCAGGTCGGCCACGGTGATGTTCCTGCGATCGTCCTTCTGCCAGTCGGCGACCCACGACGGAGCCCGGCCGGCGGGGAACGCCTTCACGACGGGCTCGCTGATGTCGAGCCCGACCTCGGAGAACTTCTTCCACGCCAGCATGGCCGTCACGGTCTTGGTCATCGACCAGCCGTGCAGCGCGGTGTTCGGCGAGATGCCCGTCCCGTCGCGCAGCACGAGCAGCCTGCCGCCCTGCACCACCGCGACGCCGCGGGCGTTGACGCCCGTGGGATCGCCGGAGTCGGCGAAGGCCTTGTCGAGCACGGCGGCGAGCTTGGCCTGGTCGACGCCGAGGGTGCCGAGCTCGCTCGCCGCGACCGGCGCGTCACCGGTCGGCCAGGGTGCCGGGTTCGCCGCCGCGGGGACGTAGGGCTTGGCCGACGGGTCCGGGTCGGCGTCGAGCACGCAGCCACGACGGGTCTGCAGGGCGGCGGTGCGCGAGATGATCCCGAGGAACCTGGCCGTCACGGTGTGCTGGTCGTGGTCGATGGACGCAGACACGACTCCGAGCACCGGGCTCTGCGGGGCGACGTCGGACGTGATCAGCTGGTCGACCGGCTTGTCCCGACCGGAGACGAACGCAGCACTGCACACGGTCTGGGCCACGACGCCGGCCGCGTTCTGCGGGATGTGGAACCACAGCAACCCGCCGACGACTGTGACGAGGAGCAGCAGAACCAGAGCGCCCAACCCGACGAGGATCCGCTTCACCCAGCGCACCGACCCGCTCCCTCCGCACGATCCGACCAGCTCGGACCCTACCCGCGCCGGAGCACACCCACGTCACGATCTGCCGGCGTCCCCCGCTCGGTCAGGCTGGTACGCCGCGCTGCGGGATCGTGACGTCCGCCTGGCGGAGCTGGCCCCAGCCGAAGCGCGTCTCGCACACCCAGTCGGCCACCTGGTCGGCCAGCCGCGTCGCCCAGCGTCGACGCCCCGGGTCCGCACGGCGAGTGCACGAGCCACTCGCCGTGCTCGTCGCCGCGGCCCTCGAGCACGACCCACACCTCGTCGACCGCCGCGTCGTCGCGGCCGACCTCGCTGCTGCCGTCCTCGCCGCTGCCGTCGCCGCCGACGGGCATGTCCGCGATGCTGAGAACCGAGAAGCAGACGCCCGGCTCGTCACGCACGATCGGCAGGATCATCGGTGCGGCACGACGGCGTACGACGTCGACCGAGACCAGTTCGTCGTCCGACAGCAGGCTCGACACGACCGGGACGACCACCCGCTCCCGGACATCCACGAGGTCGGCCGGATCGAGCGCGTCACCCGCGCCGGGACCGAGGTCCGGGACCACTACGGCCGCGCCGGACGGTGCCCGGCGGTCATCACTCCGCGGCGAGAGCTCCAGGACAGCACCGACCCGATCGACGCCGCGGAGAGCAGCGAGCCGACGCTCGCGAACGAGCCGGCCGAGAACGCCGACAGCGCCGACCCGGCGGAGCCGATCGACAGGATCGAGCCGACCGACCCGATGGACAGGATCGAGCCCGTGCTGCCGATCGACAGGATGGAGCTCTCGGAGCTGATCGACCAGCGCGACGTGGGCATGCGCCGATGCTCCCACCTCGACGGTCGGGTGCGCCCGCGTCATCGCCCCTCGACGGCCGGGAGTGCCCGCCGTGTCGCCGCACCGTGTGGGAGGGTGACGCCGATGTTCCCGAACCTGTTCTCGCCGTTGGCTCTCGGCCCCGTGACGATCCGCAACCGGGTCGTGTCCTCCGGGCACGACACGATCCTGGTCGATGCCGGCGTGGTGAACGACGCGCTCGTGGCGTACCACGTGGCGCGCGCGGACGGCGGCGTCGGCCTCGTCATCACGCAGGTGGCCGACGTCGATGCCGAGGAGCGCTCGGGCGGCGGAGTGCTGCAGGCCTGGAACGAGGACTGCGTGCCCGGCTTCGCCCGCCTCGCCGACGAGCTGCACGCGCGCGGCACGACGGTGTTCGCGCAGCTGCACCACGGCGGGCGCGAGACCCACCGGCTGCCCGACGGCACCCTGCCGGTCACCGTCGCACCGTCGGCCGTGCCCAACGAGCGGTTCCTCGCCTCCCCCCGCGCCCTCGACGCAGCGCGCATCCGACGCATCGTCGCGGCGTTCGGCGACGCGGCCGACCGCATGCGTCGAGCCGGCCTCGACGGCGTCGAGGTCGTCGCGAGCCACGGCTACCTCCCCGCGCAGTTCCTGAATCCCCACACGAACCGACGCGACGACGACTACGGCGGGACCCCCGAGCGGCGCCTGCGCTTCCTCCGCGACGTCCTCGTGGCGACCCGCGCGGGAGCCGGTCCCGGACTCGCCGTAGGGCTGCGGATCTCGATCGACGACGCGAGCTTCGACGGTCTCGGGCCCGACGTCGCGCTCGACGCGATCGGGGCGCTCGATGCCGACGGGCTCGTCGACTACGTCAGCGTGGTGAGCGGCTCCTCGTCGTCGTACGCCGGCTCGCACCACATCGTGCCGTCGATGCACCACCCCGCCGCCTATGTCGCGCCACGCGCGGCCGAGGCGAAGCGGCGGGTCTCCGTGCCCGTGATGGTGGCCGGGCGCATCAACCAGCCGCAGGAGGCCGAGGCGGTCATCGCCGCGGGCCAGGCCGACGCCACCGTGATGACGCGGGCGCTGATCTGCGACCCGCTCATGCCCGCGAAGGCGCAGGCAGGTCGCACCGACGACATCCGCGCCTGCATCGCCTGCAACCAGGCGTGCATCGGCCACTACCTCATGGGTACGCCGATCTCCTGCATCCAGCACCCCGAGACCGGTCGGGAGCTCACCTACGGGGTCGTCCCCCGCGCCGCCACGAGCCGACGCGTCCTGGTCGTCGGCGGCGGCCCCGGGGGCCTCAAGGCCGCGGCGGTCGCGGCGCAGCGCGGCCACGACGTGGTGCTGCACGAGGCGGAGTCCCGGGTCGGCGGCCAGGCGCTGCGGGCCGAGAAGGTCCCGGGCCGCGCGGAGTTCGGCGGCATCGTGACGAACCTCGAGCACGAGGCGCGCAGCGCCGGCGTCGAGATCCGCACCCGCTCGACCGTGACGGCCGAGACCCTCGACGCCGAGCGCCCCGACGTCGTGGTCGTCGCGACCGGAGCCCGACCGCGCCGCCCCGACCTGGCGATCGAGGGAGAGCTGCCGGTGCTCGACGCGTGGGAGGTCCTCGACGGCGTCGAGTTGCCGAGCGGTCGCGTCGTCGTGGCGGACTGGCGAGGCGACTGGATCGGGCTCGGCACCGCGATCGCCCTGGCGCAGCGGGGCCGCCGGGTGACCCTCGCGGCGAACGGCCCGCACGCCGGGCAGTCGCTCATGCAGTACGTCCGAGACGAGATGACGGGCGAGGCGCTGCGCCGCGGCGTCACGATCGTGCCGTTCGTGCGCCCGTTCGGCGTCGACGACGACACCGTCTACCTCCAGCACGTGCTCACCGGCGAGCCGCTGCTGCTCGAGGCGGCGGCGCTCGTCCTCGCGACGGGCCACGACCCGGTCGACGGCCTGCTCCGCGAGCTCGAGGCCCGCGGCGACGTCGAGGTCCACGCCGTCGGCGACTGCCTCAGCCCACGTACGGCCGAGGAAGCAGTCCTCGACGGCCTGCGGGTCGGCTCAGCCCTCTGACTCGACGCGCTTCGTGAGGCCCTTGACGCGGTTGCTCGCCAGGTCGCCGATCACCTTGCGGCGCAGGAACCCCGGCAGCGGCAGGTTGTGGCTGATCTTCAGGTCGAACGTCACCTCGGTGTGCGCGTCGTCGACCGCCCGCAGCGTGTACGACGCGTCCTGGCCGGTCTGCAGCTTCCCGGAGACCATCGACCAGCTCAGCCCGTCGTCGCGGTGCGAGTAGGCCAGGGTGTACTCGTCGGTGCCGACGGGGGCGGCGGCCTTGAGGTGCGCCTTCAGGGGCAGCCCGTCGGCGTCGCTCTCCAGCACGTCGACCGTGCGGATCTCCTCGACCCACTCGGGCTCGTGCGCGATGTCGCGGACGGTCGCGAGCACGGTGTCGAACGGTGCTGCCACGGTCACGGTCCTGCTGGCCTCGTCGGTGGGCACGACGGCCTCCCTCTCTGCAGACACCGTCGTCCGCGTGGCCCGCGGACGACGGCCTAGAACGCCTTCGCCATACGGGCGAGCTCGTCGAGCTCCTCGTCGAACGTGGCGACGAGCCGCTCCGGGTCCGGCACGATCGTGGCGTCGGTCTTGAAGCCGACGCGCACCGTGCGGTTGTAGCTGAAGATGCAGACGCCGAGCGTCTGCTTGCCCGAGCCGGGGACCCAGCCGAGCACACCCTCGAGGTGGGCGCCGGCGACCCAGCGGTCGCTCGTGGGACCCATGACGTTCGTGGTCACGCCGATCGCCTTGCCGGAGAAGAAGCTCACGAGTGGCTCCTCGATCCGGGCGTGCGTGAGGCCGATCGCGTTGATGAGGCTGAAGGTGATCACGGCCTCGGGCGATCGCTTGATGCCGTCCATGCGGCGCTTGACCTCGGAGAGCCGCGCGAGCGGCGCGCGCGTCGCGCTCGGCAGCGGCAGCATCACGAGCGCGAAGCGGTTGCCGAGCTCGCGCGGGAGCGGCACGCCCGGCGGCCGGAGGTTGACCGGCACCATGGTCGTGACGTCGCGCGGCTCGTTGCCGTGGTGGATCAGGTACTCCGTGACGGCACCGGTGATCGCGCCGACGAGCACGTCGTTCACCGTCGCGCCCGACAGCTTCGCGATCCGCTTCACGTCGTCGAGCGGGCGCGGGTGCGACCACACCGCGCGCTTGTCGATGCCGGGGGTACCGGTCAGCGGGGAGTCGGGGACCGAGCCGAGGACGAGCTTGTCGGCGATGTGGGTCGTCTGCTGCGCGAGGGTGAGGGCGTCCATCACGAGGGACGGGCGGACCCGGCGTACGAGGTCCGAGACGAAGCCGGTCGTCGCGCCGAGGCCGGGGACCGGCGGGAGCTCGAGCCCGCCAGGGAGGGTGAATCCGCTGCGCTTCGAAGGGTCGCGCTCGATGGCATCGGGGTAGGCCGAGTCGTCGAGGTCGCCGTCGGGCGTCGCGTCGGTGAGACGCAGCAGGACCTCGGCGAGCGCCATCCCGTCGGCGAGCGCGTGGTGGAAGCGCCCGACCACCGCGGAGTGGCCGTCGAACCCGTCGACGAGCAGGAACTCCCAGAGCGCGTGCGAGCGGTCGAAGGGCACCGACATCCGCTGCTCGACCAGGGCCGCCAGCTCGCCCTGGCCACCCGGTGCGGGCAACGTCACGCGGTGCAGGTGGTCGGCGAGGTCGAACTCGGGGTCGTCCTCCCAGTGCTGGCCGTTCAGCCCGAGGCCGGGGTCGGCGAGCCGCTGCCGGAAGACCGGGTAGTGGTCGACGATGCGACGCAGGAGCACCGCCTGGAACCGGTCCCACTCGACCGTGCCGTCGAACCACATGATCGAGTCGATGGCCATGAGGTTGTTCGGCCGGTCCATGTTGAGCCAGATGTTGTCGACCGCGCCGACGGGCCTACGACCGCTCACCGCGACCACCCCGCTCCCGCTCCGTGACGACACCCCGTGCCTTCGGAGAGTACGGCGCCTCCGCAGGTCACGCAGGTCGTGCGACCCCTTCGTGACGTGAGATCCACCGCACTCGGACCAGCGGGCGATCAGGTCAGAAATCGCCGGCGTCGCGGCGCATCCGGCGCAGCACCGCGACGAGCGACGCGACCGAGCTCGGGCTCAGCCCGGGGTCCGCGAACACCCCTGCGTTGAGGGCCGCGGTGGCCCGCTCGGCCACGTCCGCGCCCACGGGGGTCAGCTCCACGAGCGTGGCCCGACGGTCGGTCGGGTGCGGAGTGCGGGCCACGAGCCCGGCCGCCTCGAGCCGGTCCACCGCGTTCGTGACGCTCGTCTGGTGCACCTGGAGCCGCGACCCGATCGTGCGCATCGGGAGCGACCGGCGACGGCTCAGGAACAGCAGCATGAGGACCTCGTAGCGGGCGAAGGTCACCTCGAAGGGCCGAAGGACCGCCTCGACCCTCGACAGCGCGATCTGGTGCGCCCGCATCAGCGAGGTGATCGCCGCCATCCCGTCGGCGGCGTCGGCCCACCCGTGCTCGACCCACTGCCGGTGCGCCTCGGCGATGGGGTCCGCAGCGAGGCGGGGCGGCGACTCGGTCACGCGGTCATCCTAGCCGGGAGCGGACGGCCTATGGTCATCAGATAGTCGGATGTCCTACTATTTTCGCCATGACCTCCCCGCGCACCGAGCCCGGCGTGAAGCCACCCCTGCACGTGCCGGTCCACCCGGTCCGCTTCGTGACGGCCGCGAGCCTGTTCGACGGCCACGACGCCGCCATCAACATCATGCGACGCATGCTGCAGAGCCAGGGCGCGGAGGTGGTCCACCTCGGCCACGACCGCAGCGTCGACGACGTCGTCACCGCGGCGCTGCAGGAGGACGTCCAGGGCGTCGCCCTGTCGTCCTACCAGGGCGGCCACGTCGAGTACTTCACCTACCTCGTCGAGCGCCTCGCCGAGCGGGGCGCCGGCCACGTGCGGGTGTTCGGCGGCGGTGGAGGCGTGATCGTGCCCGAGGAGATCGAGGCGCTGGCGGCCATCGGCGTACGCATCTTCTCGCCGGCAGACGGACAGCGCCTCGGGCTGCCCGGGATGATCAACGAGCTCGTCGTCGCGTGCGACGTCGACCTCGCGCACACCGAGGTCGACCTCGTCGCACTGAGGGCCGGGTCCCAGTCGGCGCTCGCGCGCGCGATCACGGTCCTCGAGGCCGGCGCCGACGCCGGTCTCGCCGTCGCCGTGCGCGAGGCCGCGGCCGGGCGCGACGTGCCGGTCCTCGGCATCACCGGCACCGGCGGGTCCGGCAAGTCGTCGCTCACCGACGAGCTCGTACGCCGCCTCCGCCGCGACAGCCAGGACAAGGTGCGCGTCGCGGTGCTCGCCATCGACCCGACCCGGCGTCGCGGCGGCGGAGCCCTGCTCGGCGACCGGATCCGGATGAACAGCATCGACCCCGACGTCGTGTTCTTCCGGTCCCTCGCGACCCGAGAGGCGGGCGCCGTCGTCCCTGCGGCGCTCGACGACATCACGGCGGCCTGCGTCGCCGCCGGCTACGACCTCGTGATCGTCGAGACGCCGGGCATCGGCCAGGGCGACGCTGCGATCACCACGCACGCCGATGTGTCCCTCTACGTCATGACGCCGGAGTTCGGCTCGGCCTCGCAGCTCGAGAAGATCGACATGCTCGACTTCGCCGACGTGGTCGCGATCAACAAGTACGAGCGCCGCGGCGCCGAGGACGCGCGTCGCGACGTCGCGCGCCAGCTCGTCCGCAACAGGGAGGCCTTCGGCACGCCGTGGGAGGACATGCCGGTCTTCGGGACGAGCGCCGCGCGCTTCGACGACGACGGCGTCACCGCGCTCTACCAGCACGTGCGCGGCCTGCTGCGCGAGAAGGGCCTGCCGCACTTCGACGGCGTCCTCCCGGCCGTGTCGGTGAAGGCGTCGACGAAGCTCACGTCGGTGCTTCCGCGCGGTCGCGAGCGCTACCTCGCCGAGGTCGCCGAGACCGTCCGGGCCTATCACGCCGAGACCGGGCGCCAGGCCGCGCTGGCCCGTCGCCGCCAGCAGCTGCATGCCACACGGGAGCTGCTCGTCGACGACGGCGCGCACGACGCGGCCGCAGCGGTCGCGGCGCTCGCGGAGAGCACCGACGCAGCGCTCGACCCGGGTGCGCGGGCGTTGCTCGAGTCGTGGCCGCAGGTCCGCGCGTCCTACGACGGCGACGAGCAGGTCTACGTCGTGCGCGGCAAGGAGGTCCACACTCCGCTGACCCGCACCACGCTCTCCGGCTCGCGCGTCCCGCGCGTGGCGCTCCCCCGCGACGACGACGACGCGACGCTCCTGCGCTTCCTCCGTGCGGAGAACCTGCCCGGCTCGTTCCCGTTCACCGCCGGCGTCTTCCCGTTCAAGCGCGAGGGCGAGGCACCGGCCCGCATGTTCGCCGGCGAGGGCGACCCCGCGCGCACGAACCGTCGCTTCCACCTGCTGTCGCAGGGCCAGCCCGCCACCCGGCTGTCGACCGCCTTCGACTCCGTGACGCTCTACGGCCGCGACCCCGCGCCTGCGCCTGACGTCTACGGCAAGGTCGGGACGTCCGGAGTGTCGGTGGCGACGCTGGACGACGTACGCGACCTCTACGCGGGCTTCGACCTCTGCTCGCCGACGACGTCGGTCTCGATGACGATCAACGGACCCGCGCCGACGGTCCTCGCCATGTTCTTCAACGCCGCGATCGACCAGCAGGTCGAACGCTTCCGCGCCGACGAGGGCCGCGAGCCCGACGCCGCGGAGCTCGGGGAGATCAGCGCGCGCACGGTCTCGACCGTGCGCGGCACGGTTCAGGCCGACATCCTCAAGGAGGACCAGGGCCAGAACACCTGCATCTTCTCGACCGAGTTCTCGCTGCGCGCGATGGCCGACATCCAGCAGTGGTTCATCGATCACGACGTGCGCAACTTCTACTCGGTCTCCATCAGCGGCTATCACATCGCCGAGGCCGGGGCGAACCCCATCAGCCAGCTCGCGTTCACCCTCGCCAACGGCTTCACCTACGTCGAGGCCTATCTCGCGCGCGGCATGGACGTCGACGACTTCGCACCGAACCTGTCGTTCTTCTTCAGCAACGGGATGGACGCGGAGTACACCGTGATCGGCCGCGTGGCCCGGCGCATCTGGGCCGTGGCCATGAAGGAGACGTACGGCGCCGACGAGCGGGCGCAAAGGCTGAAGTACCACGTGCAGACGAGCGGCCGGTCCCTGCACGCGCAGGAGATGGACTTCAACGACATCCGCACGACGCTGCAGGCGCTCTGCGCGCTCTACGACAACGCCAACTCGCTGCACACCAACGCCTACGACGAGGCCGTCACCACTCCGTCCGCGGAGTCGGTGCGCCGAGCGCTCGCGATCCAGCTGATCATCGACAAGGAGTGGGGGCTGTCGGCCAACGAGAACCCTCTCCAGGGCTCCTTCGTGGTCGACCAGCTCACCGACCTCGTGGAGGAGGCGGTGCTCGCGGAGTTCGAGCGCATCGCCGACCGCGGCGGCGTGCTCGGCGCGATGGAGACCGGCTACCAGCGCGGCCGGATCCAGGACGAGTCGATGACCTACGAGCACCGCAAGCACGACGGCTCGCTGCCGATCGTCGGCGTCAACACGTTCGTCGCGCCGCAGGGCAGCGACGTACCGCACGCGGTGGAGCTCGCACGCGGAACGGAGGAGGAGAAGCAGGCGCAGCTGCGTCGCGTCGCCGAGTTCCAGGAGCGCCACCGCGCCGAGGCGCCGGCCTCGCTCGAGCGGCTCCGCCGGGCGGCCACCGAGGGCGACAACCTGTTCGCAGCCCTCATGGAGGCGACCCGCACGTGCTCGCTCGGGCAGGTCACCGACGCCTTCTTCGAGGTCGGCGGGCAGTACCGGCGCAACGTCTGACCCCACCCCCTCCTCGGGATCTCGGCGCCAGGGGACCGGCCAACCTCTCGGGAGCCTCTCCTCGACCACGCATCCTCCCGGGCGCGTCCCTACCGTGAAACCGTGACGTCCACGGGCGAGCTGACCCCCGAGACGGTCCCGCTGCCGGGCGGCTCCGCCCTGCTACCGGCTGCCTTCGCAGCCGTGCTCCCGACCACCACGCTGAGCACGACCGGGCTCACCGCGTTCGAGTGGGACACCCTCGCCGCGACGATCACCACCGACCCGATGGGACCTCGGCTGCGGGGGTGGCCGCCGCCGCGGACCCGACGGCCCGAGGCGGACTTCCTCGCCGAGATTTCCCCCGCGCAGGCCGACTCCGTGAGGCTGCGCGCCCGCGCCGCCCAGGCGACCGGCCAGCCGCTCGACGTGCAGATGTGGTACCCCGAGCCGGCGGCTCGCCGCGGCTGCTGTGGATGCACGGCGTACGGGAGCCGGCGTCCGACAGCGCGGCGCCGCTCATCGGGGCGATCATCGACATCACCGACATCGCCCGCAGCCTCAAGGTGGCGTCGGCCAACGACACCCCGTCGTCGGTCGATCCGACCCGGGTCGGCCGCTTCACCTGGGACCAGACCAGCGGCGTCATCCAGCTGTCGCCCGAAGCGGCGGCGATCATCGGCGTCGACGGGGCCGGGGCGCACACCCAGGCCGAGTTCGACCAGCTCGCGGTGCCCGACGATGTCGCGGAGCTCTCCCGTCAGGTGCGCCACGCGATGCCGGGCGACATCCTCGACCTCGGCATCCGGGTCGACCACGGCGACGTGCGGCGGAGCCTGCACCTGCGCGCGATCGCGAGCGCCGGAGACTCCGGGGGCCTCGCCCTCATCGGCACCATCCAGGACGTCGACGACGAGGCCGCGGCGCGGCAGGCGGTCGTCAACGTGACGCGCGCCCTCAACACGCTCTCGCACGCGACGAAGGTGCTCAACACCGCACCGGACGAGCAGACCCTCATCGAGGACATCTGCCGCACGGTGGTCCGCGACGGCGGCTACCACTTCGCCTGGTACAGACGGAAGGAGGACGACTCCGGACGGTCGGTCACGCCCGTGGCATCGGCCGGGTACGAGGACGGCTACCTCGACGAGCTGCGCTTCTCGTGGGATGGGCACGACCCCGCGGGCGGCGGCCCCACCGGTCACGCCTTGCCACGGCCTCCGACGTCGCGGACACGGGCGGCGGCACCGCGGCGGTACTGGCCGACGTACTTGCCACGGGTGCGGCGGATCCGCGTGTGCAGCTCGACCAGGGCATCCTCGTCGAGGGTGGCGAGCGCCGCCTTGTCCGTCTCGAGGACGAGCAGCGCCTCGGCGTCGGTGAGCACGTGCAGCTGGGCCTTGTTCACGTCGGTCTCCTGAGGTCGGACTCGGATCAGATCGGCCCCAGCCTGCCCCACGGCGCGCGGCTCCGACACCGGAGCCCCCCGAAGGTCTCGCCCGCCCTCGCCCGCACGCGGGCAGGCCCCTCGCTGCCATGACTCTTCGGCAGGAACCGGCGACGACTTGAGCGCTGCTGGGCCAGGAGTGTCGTGCTCCACATCACCACAGGCACAACGAGTTTCACCGGTAACCCATTTGGCCTAGATGGCCTCCCGGACCTCATGTTCACCCGGATGGGCGCCGAGACATGAAAGGTGACCAGCAACCGGCGCCTCCATCGCATCGCAGCCTTCGCCGCGGTCAGCGTGCTGTTCGGCATCACCTCCACGGTGTCGGCGCTCGCGACCCAGCACGAGACGGCGCCCGGGCCGACGCAGGTCGCCGTCGTCACGAACCTGTCCGCGACCGAGGACCTCGCCCTCTCCGGATCTGCTGCGCGTCACTACGCCGACGCCGTACGCGCCGTCACACCCACGGTCACGCCCACGGTCACGAAGCCCTCGCACCCGAAGGCCGCTCCGGCCAAGGCTGCGACGAGGCCCGTCGCGCAGCGGACGGTCACCGTCAAGCGCACGACCACGGTGAAGGTCACCGCGAAGCGAGCCAGCACAGGCGGGGCCGCCGCGACGCACGTGGTGAGCACTGGCATCCGCGTCATCTCGGGCTACACCGACGCTCCCGGCTCCCAGAAGGCGATCGACTCCTGCAAGCTCGTGCTGTGGTCCCACTCGCCGCTGTGGCTCGCGGGTCACAACTGGTGCGGCTGGCAGTGGATGGCCTACGTGCCGAACGGCAGCACGGTGAAGGTCGTCGGCGGCCCGGCCGCCGGCACCTACGTCGTGACCGGGCACATGCACCTCGGCCGGCAGGGCGGCGCGATGCCGAGGGTGAACGCCGACCTGGTGCTCCAGACCTGCATCGGCTCCGGCACCGGCCTCGCCCTCCTGCACCGCGTCTGACAGCTGGGCCGTCCGGGTGACATGCCCCGGACGTCCCGCCCTGGCCCCCGCACGCCACGGTTAGCCTCGAACGCACGGTGATCGTCCACGTGCGCGCCGCGCGGGGTGGGACTCGGGGCGGGGGTGTGCCATGGCGACGGAACCGGTGATCTCCGTCCACGACGGCGGGCCTCGACGCGCGACGTACTACCCGGTCACGGCGCCGCCCTACGACCCGGAGCTCGTCGGGCAGGACGTCACCCTCGGCTGGCCGCTCCTCATGCTCACCCTCATCCTCGTGCCACCGCTCGGTGCCCTTCAGCTGACGCACCGCACCGACGTCCCGATCGGCCTGCGCGTGGCCATCGCGACGCTCTCCCTCGTGGTGGTGGGGATGGCCTGGGCCGTCGGGCTGCAGGTGCTCCCGCTGCCCTGACGCTCCCGCGGCGGGTGCTCCCGCCTATCCCGCGAATCCGACTGACGGACCCGGTGGCCGGAGCTACCGTCGGGGCGTGACCGCCGTCGCCGCCTCGCCCGACCACCGGGACTACGCCGCCGCCGTCGACGCCCTGCGCGACGGCTACGCCGCGATCCCCGCAGGGTCCCCCGTGCGCCTCGCGAAGCGCACGTCCAACCTGTTCCGCCCGCGGACGCCGACGTCGGCCCCCGGGCTGGACGTCTCGGCGTTCAGCGGCGTGCTCGACGTCGACGTGGCGAACCGCACGGCCGACGTCCTCGGGATGACGACGTACGAGGACCTCGTCGCGGCGACGCTCCTGCACGGGCTCGTGCCGCTCTGTGTCCCGCAGCTGCGGACCATCACCCTGGGGGGCGCGGTCACCGGGCTCGGGATCGAGAGCGCGAGCTGGCGCAACGGCTGCCCGCACGAGTCGGTGCTCGACCTCGATGTCCTCACCGGCGACGGTCGCATCGTCACCGCGTCGGCGAGCAACGAGCACGCGGACCTCTTCCACGGCTTCCCGAACTCCTACGGCTCGCTCGGCTACGCCCTGCGCCTGCGCATCGAGCTGGAGCCCGTGACGCCCTACGTGCGCCTGCGGCACGTCCCCTGCGGCGACGCCGCCGGCCTCGCCGCCACGATCGCGGAGGTGGTCGCCAGCGGCGAGCACGAGGGCGACCTGGTGGACTACGTCGACGGCACTGTCTTCTCCCGCACGGAGTCCTACCTCACCCTGGCGTCGTACGCCGAGACCGCGGACCAGGAGCCCAGCGACTACACCGGGCAGCAGATCTACTACCGGTCGGTCCGGCAGCGCCGCGGGGACGTCCTCACCGTGCACGACTACCTGTGGCGCTGGGACACCGACTGGTTCTGGTGCTCGCGGGCGTTCGGCGCGCAGAACGCGCTCGTACGCCGGCTCTGGCCGAAGGACCGGTTGCGCAGCGACGTCTACTGGAAGCTCGTCGCCCTCGACCGGCGCACGTCGTTCTCCGCCCGCCTGACCGCCGCGAGGAGGCAGCCGCCGCGCGAGCAGGTCGTGCAGGACATCGAGGTGCCGGTCGCCGCGCTGCCGGAGTTCCTCGAGTTCTTCCACCGCGAGGTCGGCATCGAGCCCGTGTGGGTGTGCCCGCTGCGCAAGCGTGACGCCACTGACCGCTGGCCGCTGTACGAGCTCGACGCGGCGACGACCTACGTCAACGTGGGGTTCTGGTCCACGGTCGCCGTGCCGCGCGACGTCGACCCGGGCGAGGGTCGGGTGAACCGGCGTATCGAGCAGGTCGTGACGGACCTCGGCGGCCACAAGTCGCTGTACTCGACCGCGTTCTACGATCGCGACGAGTTCGCACGGCTGTACGGCGGCCCGACCTACGAACGGCTCCGGGGGGCGTACGACCCGCAGGGGCGTCTGCCGGACATGTGGACCAAGACGGTGGGACGTGGCTAGCGACGCGTCGCCAGGAAGGTGGACACGATGATGAAGCTCGCCGAGGTGGTCTCGCTGTTCGTCGGCCCCGAGGCCGACGTGGAGTTCACCGCCTACGACGGCAGCCACTTCGGCCGCAAGGGCAGCGACGTGCGCATCGACGTCGTCTCACCGCGGGCCGTGTCGCACCTCATGACCTCGCCTGGTCAGCTCGGGGTCGCGCGCGCGTTCGTGACCGGCGAGCTCGAGGTGCACGGCGACCTCTACACCGCGCTCGACCGCCTCGCGCGGCTCGGCATCCACCGCCCGACGGTCAAGGAGCAGGCGCGCCTCTACCGCGCGCTCGCGCCCTTCGCGCTCACCCGTCCGCCGACACCGCCGGAGGAGGTCCGCCTCGGCGGCTTCCGGCACTCGAAGAAGCGTGACCACGACGCCATCTCGCACCACTACGACGTGAGCAACACGTTCTACCGCTGGGTGCTCGGCCCGTCGATGGCCTACACCTGCGCGGTGTTCCCGAAGAACGACGCCACCCTCGAGGAGGCGCAGGAGGAGAAGTTCGACCTCGTCTGCCGCAAGCTCGGCCTCGAGCGGGGCCAGCGCCTGCTCGACGTCGGCTGCGGCTGGGGTGGACTCAGCCTGCACGCCGCGAAGCACTACGGCGTCACCGTCATCGGCGTCACGCTCTCGGAGCAGCAGGCCGCCTGGGGCGCCGAGGCGATCGAGCGCGAGGGACTCGGGCATGTCGCGCGGATCCGGCACCAGGACTATCGCGACGTGCCTGAGAAGGGCTTCGACGCCATCTCCTCGATCGGCCTGACCGAGCACATCGGGAAGGACAACTACGGGTCCTACTTCTCGTTCCTGAGGTCGCGGCTCAACCCGACCGGTCGCCTGCTCAACCACTGCATCACCCGGACCGACACGACGTCGCGCACGACGTACAAGAACGGCTTCATCAACCGCTACGTGTTCCCCGACGGCGAGCTCGTGCCGGTCGGCCGGCTCATCTCCTCGGCCGAGGACCAGGGCTTCGAGGTGCGGCACGAGGAGAACCTGCGCGAGCACTACGCCCTCACGCTGATGCACTGGTCCCGCAACCTCGACGAGCACTGGGACGAGGCCGTCGCCGACGTCGGCATCGGCAAGGCGCGAGTGTGGCGCCTCTACCTCGCTGCGTCGCGGATGGGTTTCGAGCGCAACATGATCCAGCTGCACCAGGTGCTGCTCGCCTCCCCGGACGAGCAGGGTCATGCCGACGTCCCGCTCCGCCTCGGCTTCGACCGCGGCTGAGCGTCAGGCGGTGCCGAAGGCGCTGCCCGGACCGGACACGTCGAGGCCGCCATCGACCACGATCGTCGTCCCCGTGACGTAGTCGCCGGCGGGCGAGGCGAGGAAGGCGATCATCGCGGCGACCTCGTCGGCCGACTCGAGGCGACCGGCGGGGATGACGGTGGAGACCTGCGCGGGATCCAGCCCGTAGCGGTTCCAGGCCTCCGTGTGCACGATCCCGGGCGCCACCGCGACGACCCGGACACCGTGGCGACCCCACTCGACCGCGAGCGTGCGGCTCAGCGACTCGACGGCGGCGCGAGCGGCCGACGAGTGCGCCATGCCGGGCATCCCGCGCCGCGGCGACATCGTGACGCTCACGACCTTGCCGTACCCCGACGGGATCATCGATCGTGCAGCCACCTGCGTGGTGACGTACCACGTGGCATCGAGGTTGAGGCGGGTGACAGCCCGGAACCCCTTGTACGACACGGACTCTGCGGGTGCCACGAACTGACCGCCGGCGTTGTTCACCAGGATGTCGATGCGCTCGAGCTCGGCCAGGACCACGTCGAGCATGGCGTCGACGTTCTCGGGCTCGCGTACGTCGCACGGCACCGTCACCACGCCGTGCACGGCTCCCGCGTCCGCGGCGATCGACGCCGTCTCCCTGAGGGCGTCCTCGCGGCGGCCGGTGACGGCCACCTGCGCGCCGAGCGACGCCAGCAGCAGCGCGGTGGCCCGGCCGATGCCGCTGCCACCACCGGTGACGAGCGCAGTCCGCCCGTCGAGACTGTGCGGAGCGAGGACGGCGAGGGCGTCGGGACGCGAGGGAGCGGTCACGCCCGAAGGCTAGCCGTCACGACGCCCGCCCGAGACGTGGCGTCAGCGCGCCTGGCACCTCGCGCTGACGCCACGTCTCGGGGTTGGTCTGGGGGTCAGAGCAGGAGGTCGACGGGGCCGGGGGCGAACGAGCGGCCGAGGACGCTCGCGGCGACCTCGAGGCCGGCGCGCGTCCCGCCGTCCATCGTGACGGCGCCGACGAGCGCCTGGACCTCGTCCGCGACCGACCGTCGGTCGATGGGGTCGCTTCCCACCACCAGCCCGAGGTCGTGAGCGCGCGCCGCGAGAGCGGCGTTGGACGTCGACGCGCGGCGTTCCTCGCTCATCTCGGCCTCGGTGGCCCACGGGGCCTCGACGTACTGCGCCGTCGAGAACGCCGCCTCGAGCACGGCGTCGCCGACCACGGCGAGCCTGCGCCGGGCCGCTCCCCCGTCCGCGGCCGCGCCGTACCAGGCGTGGGTGACCGGCTCGTGGCCGCACACCCGCGCGGCGGTCTCGAAGCGGTCGTCCGCCCCGGCCTCGGGCACACCTGCGCGCAGGGGCACGTCACGGAGCCCCGGAGCGACGACGAGGTGGGTCGCGACCTCCTCGGCCGCCCCGATGCCGGAGTCGGCCCAGGCAGCTCCGATGGCGGCCTCGATCCGGTCGCCGAGCCGGTGGTTCGACGCCGAGAACGTCCGCACGTCCGGCAGACCGCGACGCGCGGCCACCCTGCCAAGCGCGTGGTCGGACACCAGGGCCTGCTGCTCACCGCTGACCACGGAGAGATCCCCCTCGCTCCACGGCTCGATGCGGACGAGCGACTGCAGCAGCACGGCATCGAGGAGCGCGTCACCGACGTACTCGAGCCGCTGGAAGAGGTGGCCGCGCGGGTCGACGAGGGCGTCGACGTAGGCACGCTCGTGCAGCTCGAGGCCGAGGGCGCGGTCGAGGTGCGCGACGTCGAGGACGAGGTCGCCGTCGAGACGGTCGCGCCAGCCGGTCATGGGACCTCAGGGTGCCGTGCGGCGACCGGCGACCCGCGGCGGGACACGCGAGTCGCGCACGCGGACGGCTCGCCGCCGTCGCGGCGGGAGGAGGGAGCCGTCAGGCGACGCGGACCCGCGCGAAGTAGACCGCCGAGGTCCAGATCCGCTCACGCATGACGCGCTTGCCCGGATAGGGCGAGTGCCAGACGGTGTTGGCCCCTGCGTAGATCGCCGCGTGGTACACCCGGCCGTTGCCCGAGTGGAAGAACACGAGGTCCCCCGGCACGGCCTGCGCACGCGAGATGTGGACCATCGAGGAGTACTGCTGCCGCGAGACGCGCGGGATCGAGATGCCCAGCCGCGAGAACACGAAGCGTGTGTAGCCCGAGCAGTCGAAGCCCGTGCTCGGCGAGGTGCCGCCGGCGACGTAGCGGATGCCGCGATAGCGCGCGGCGACGGCGACGACGAGCCTCCCGCGGGTGACGGGGTTGCGCAGGGCCGCGAGGCTCGCACCGGACCGGGTCGGGGCAGCTCCGGAGGCCGCCGTGGCGACCGACGCCACGGCGACGCGAGCGGTCGACGGGGCCACGACGGCCGAGACGGGGGCGGACGAGGCCGAGGCCGGCGAGGTGACGGCGGGAGCGAGCGTGGCCGCCACGACCAGGGCCAGGGACGCGCCGAAGCGCGCGCGAGCAGACGACATGGATCCTCCACGACGCCTGCGAGGTGAGCTGTCGGGTTCGGGCCGGGAGATGGCCCGGCCGGTCGTGAGACCGGCTTCACCCCGAGGACTCGCCTGGTGCTGCTTCGGCGGGCCCGGAAGTGGGTCCCCCGCTCCTGCCAACAACGCCCCACACCCGTCGGCGTTGGCAGGACTCGGCGTCCACCGGCGGCGGCCCACCGGGAGGTGAACCAGAGGTGAACCTAGGGCACGATCCGCCCCGATGTCACGGATTCGTCACGGAAAGTTCCGGCAGATCGTGACGAACCGGGCATCTCATCGCCCGATCGGACGCACGGGACCGGCCCGGAGAGGAGAGGGGTGGAGCAGATCGTGGGCCGAGCAGATCGCCGCACCGGTGAGCGGAGGGCGCAGTAGCGGGTCAGCTCTTGGCGACGAAGACGTGCGAGGCGGTGGCGACGTCGAGCTCGGCGTACTCGCCGGCGCTGCCGATGAGGAACCCGCCCGGTGACGTGACGACCTTGACCGTCGCGCCTGGCAGCGCGCCCGCACGCCGCAGCGCCGCCATCAGCCCCGCGTCGGTCTGGATCGGCTCGCCGATGCGCACGATGGTGACGCGGGTCGAGGAGTCGCGCACGACCTTGTCGAGAGTGGTGAGTCCGGCGAGGTCGGTGTCGGCCGACTCCTGGTCGAGCTCGACCAGGCCGGGGATCGGGTTGCCGTAAGGCGAGACCGTGGGGTGGCCGAGGATCTCGAGGATGCGGCGCTCGACCGTCTCGCTCATGACGTGCTCCCAGCGACACGCCTCCGCGTGCACGTCCTCCCACTGCAGACCGATGACGTCGACGAGCAGGCACTCCGCGAGGCGGTGCTTGCGCATCACGCGGGTCGCCATGGCCCGGCCGTCGGCGCTCAGCTCGAGGTGACGGTCGCCCTCGACGGCGAGGAGGCCGTCGCGCTCCATCCGCGCCACGGTCTGCGAGACCGTCGGACCGGACTGGCCGAGGCGCTCCGCGATCCGGGCGCGCAGCGGCGTGATCCCCTCCTCCTCGAGCTCGAAGATCGTGCGGAGGTACATCTCCGTGGTGTCGATGAGGTCGCTCACGGTCGTCCTTCGTCCTTGTCGATCCCGGGACGCGC
Source organism: Candidatus Nanopelagicales bacterium (assembly GCA_017882705.1). Lineage (GTDB taxonomy): Bacteria > Actinomycetota > Actinomycetes > S36-B12 > CAIYMF01 > Longivirga. The sequence continues at coordinate 28,161 of JADGOZ010000097.1, forward strand.
ACAGGGGTCCCCGGGCAACGCCGGGCCGCGCGTCTGACGAGGCCATCCTGTCCTACACCGTGCGCTGACGCAGCGAGCCACGAAGAGTCGCACTGTCTCTCACGTCACGCCGGATGCGCCTTGAGGTGGGATCAAGGGCGGTTTCGTCCATCGCAACGTCCCCGGCCCGTGACCGTGGTGCGCGAACGGGCGGTCGGAGCCGACTCGCCCTAGCCTCGCGGTGTGCCGAGCATCCTGTGGTTCCGTCGCGACCTGCGTCGGCACGACAACCCCGCGCTGGTCGCGGCGCTCGACGCCGCGCGGGACGACGGTGACGGGACGGTCGTGCCGCTCTTCGTGCTCGACCCACGTCTCTGCAACGCTGCCGGGGACACGCGCCGCGCCTGGCTGAGCCGGTCGCTGCACGCCCTCGACGCGACGCTCGGCGGCGCGCTCGTCGTGCGGCACGGCGACCCTACGCTGCTCGTGCCGGAGGTCGCCGCCGCGGCGGGGGCCGCGAGCGTGCACGTGGCGGCGGACTTCGGGCCGTACGGCGCCACCCGCGACCGCGCCGTCGAGAACGTCCTCGCGGCGTCGGGTCGCCGCCTGGAGCGGACCGGGTCGCCCTACGCCGTGGCCCCGGGGCGCGTCGTGAAGGGCGATGGCACGGCGTACCGGGTCTACACGCCGTTCTACCGCGCCTGGGTCGAGCACGGGTGGCGCCCTCCCGCCGCCGACCCGGACGCGTGGCCGGACTGGCGCATGGACCCGAGCGGACCGCTCGCGTGCGACGGCATCCCCGACGCGCCGGACGTCGACCTCCCGCCCGTCGGCGAGGCGGCGGCGCTCGAGCGGTGGGACGCGTTCCGGATCGACGGGCTGGCGGCGTACGGCGAGCTCCGCGACCGAGCGGACCTGGCCGGCACGTCGTCGCTCTCGGCCCACCTGCGGTGGGGCGAGATCCACCCGCGGACGCTGCTCGCCGAGCTCGACGGCTCGCCGTCGCACACGGTGTTCCGCAAGGAGATCGCGTGGCGGGAGTTCTACGCCGACGTCCTGCACCGGGCACCGGAGTCCGCGCACACCTGGCTCGACCCGAGGTTCGCCGCGATGGAGCACGACGACGGGCCCGGGGCCGACGATCGGTTCGAGGCCTGGCGGCTCGGGCGCACCGGCTTCCCGTTCGTCGACGCCGGCATGCGCCAGCTGCTCGCCGAGGGCTGGATGCACAACCGGGTGCGCATGGTGACCGCGTCGTTCCTCGTGAAGGACCTGCACCTGCCCTGGCAGCGCGGTGCGCGCTGGTTCATGACCGCGCTGCGCGACGGCGACCTCGCGAGCAACCAGCAGGGCTGGCAGTGGGTCGCCGGCTCGGGCACGGACGCCGCGCCGTACTTCCGCATCTTCAACCCGGTGACCCAGGGCCTGCGCTTCGACCCCGACGGCGACTACGTCCGCCGCTACGTCCCCGAGCTGCGCGGGCTGGGCGGCAGGTCCGCCCACGAGCCGTGGACCCAGGGGCAGCTCGCCCCCGACTACCCCGACCGCCTCGTCGACCACGCCGAGGAGCGCGACGAGTCCCTCGCCAGATACACCGCGATCAAGAACCCCTAAGGCAACGCCTCCCAGCGGTCGATCCAGAGTGAGACGCGACGGGCTTGATCGCCCCTAAGGGACGATCAAGGGCACTTTCCTTCACCGAGGCGTCCAGAAGTCGTGATCTTGGTCTGGAGGCGGCCGCGATCACGCGAGGTGGTGCGTCCGTCCGAGCGGTCGCTTGTGCCACCATGACGGACAGCACGGCGCCAGGAGTACGACGGCGCCAGGAAGCAGGGAACGCCGAGATGGGGCAGCAGTCCGACGCACGGGCGTCGGTGACGTGCGCCGTCGTCGCCCAGAAGGGCGGCGTCGGCAAGACCACGACGCTGCTCGGGATCGCCGGCGCGGCGTGGGAGCGCGGCCTCAAGGTCCTCGTCGTCGACCTCGACCCGCAGGCCAACGCGACCGCGGCGCTCGACCCCGCGAGCATCCACTACACGACCAACGACGTCCTCGCCGACGCCAGGCCCGGCATCGCGGCCGACGCGATCGTCGCGAGCGGGTGGGGCCTGGGCGTCGAGCTGGTGCCCTCCGAGCGAGCGCTCGAGCACCGCGCCGTCCCCGAGGGCCGTGACTCCACGCTGCGGCTGCGCATCGCGCTCGAGGGCGTCGTCGACCAGTACGACCTGGTGCTCGTCGACTGCCCGCCGAGCCTGGGCGAGCTGACCCGCAACGCCCTCGCGGCCGTGCGCCTCGCCCTCGTCGTCACCGAGCCGTCCTTCTTCGCGCTCCCCGGCGCGGCGGCCGCGCTCGAGGCGATCGAGGTCGTGCGCGGGTCCAACAACCTCGTGCTGCGCGCGGCCGGCGTGGTCGTCAACCGCTCGCGGCCGAAGACCACCGAGCACGCGTTCCGGCTCACCGAGCTGCAGGCGGCCTACCCGGGGCTGGTCCTGCCCTTCACGATCCCCGAGCGCACCGCGGTGCAGCAGGCCCAAGGGGCGTGCGTCCCGGTGCAGGCGTGGCACTCCGCCGGTGCTGCCGACGCGGCCGACGTCTACGACGTGCTGCTCGACGTCATCCTCGCCCGTGGGGCGGAGACGGTGGCCGATCTCGGCCTCTCGTCGACGACCACCTTCTCCACCGGAACGGACACCTGATGACGAACCCCACTCCCCGACCGGCACTGCGCAAGGCCGCCGACGCCGGGATCCATCCTGCGGCACCGCGACCCGCGCGGTCCCCGCGCGCCCGGACCGTCGCGCCCGCCGCGATCCCGGAGCCGACCGCCACCCCGGAGTCCGAGTCCGTCACGGTCGAGCCGGCCGCCGCGGCGCCCGCGCCGCTCACGCCGCCGAAGAAGCGCCAGGTCGACGCGGCCAAGCCCGTTCGCGCGACGAAGCGCAAGTTCTCCGGATCGACGAGCGACCACCTGCGCGTGCCCGAGGTCCCCGAGGTCACGTCGTCGCAGCGCAGCGCGCTCGACCATCTCTTCGAGAACGACGCCGACACGGCCAAGCCCACGGCGAAGGGCAAGGGTGCGAAGGCCGACGCCCCGAAGGCCAAGGCGCCCAAGGCGCCCAAGCCCGTCGACCTCATGGGCGGCAAGCTCGTCGACCTCGAGGCGAGGGTCCCGAAGACGATGCGCAAGGCCGCCCGCGACGAGGCGAAGAAGCGCGGCCTCGACGTCGACACCGTCGTGACCGACCTGCTGTTCGCCTGGCTCGTCGGACGGGACTGACCGGACGCTCCCCGCCGCGCTGGCTCAGTGCGGCGTCGTCGGAGCTCCGCTACGCCGCTTCCGCACGAGGATCACCACGGCGACCACCATCAACGCGAGCCCGGCGGCCGACCCGGCCCGGACGATCGCATCGATCACGACCACGTGCATGTCCGGTCCGCCGTCCGCGGTGAGGGCCGGGATCGCACCCGTGACCGCGCCGAGGACGGTCGCGACCGCCACGATCGCCAGCGCGACCAGCGCGGAGGCGGGCACGTGCTTGTCGACGGGTGCGTGCGGCGTCGAGCGCCACCACCGCACGCACCAGACCAGCAGGACGACCGCGCCGATGACGCCGCTGGCGTACTGCGCCCAGAGGTAGCCGGGCAGTGCGCCGTGCTGCTCGCCGAGCCACGGCACGTGCCGTGCACCCCAGCGACCCTCGTGCGTGAAGGAGTCCCACAGCACGTGGGTCAGGGCGCCGACGGCGCACGCGACCGCGACGAGGAGCACGAGCCGCAGCGAGGAGACCCGGCGCCGCAGCCCGGGTGCGGCATCGGCCGGGAGCCGTCGGCGCAGCGACTGCGGTGCGACCGCGACGCCGGCCGGAGCGAGCAGGGCGTGCCACACGGCGTAGACCACGAGCGAGAGCAGGACGTCGGCGGTCACGACGCCGACCAGGGAGTGCGTGAACGTCGCGTCGAACGGGCTCGGTGCGAAGTAGGGGATGTCCGGCGACATGCTGCCGATCACCAGGGCCGACGGCGCGAGGCCGAGACCGAGGAGCGGCAGCACGGCGGCTGGATGGCTCCCCGTGAACGGCACCCGCCCATCGTAGGAAGCGATCCCGCACGACGTGCGGTCGTGGCGACCGGGACGGGCTAGGGGACGGGGTGGCGACCGTCGTATCTCAGGAACGCGGGCATCGCGGCGATGAGCACGCCGGTGACGGCGATGCAGGCGATGCCGCCGGACACGACCGAGAACGTCTCGCCGAACAGCGCCGCGACCGTGCCGGACTCGACGTCGCCGAGGCGTGGCCCGCCAGCGACGACGACGGTGAAGATGCCCTGCAGCCGGCCGCGGAACTCGTCCGGTGTCGCGGCCTGCAGGATCGTCGAGCGGAAGACGGCGCTGACGTTGTCGGCCGCGCCCGCGACCGCCAGGAAGAGGCACGCGAGCGGCAGCCAGCTCACGAGGCCGAACACGGCGATCGACAGGCCCCACGCGAACACCGACAGCACCACGGCGAGGCCCTGCCGTCGCACCTGGCCGAGAGGGCCGGAGAACACGCCGCTCACCGCGGCACCGATCGCGGGCGCGGCCGAGAGCAGGCCGACCGCCGTGGCCGCCATCCGCGGGTCGTTCGGGTACATCGCCGCCGCGATGGCCGGGAAGAGCGCGCGCGGCATGCCGAAGACCATCGCGGCGATGTCGACGTAGAACGACATCTGGAGGTTCTTCTTGTGCTTGAGGAACGTGATGCCGTCGCGCACCGCGGCCCAGCCGGCCTTCGTCGGCGACTCACCCTCGGGCTTGATCGGCCGGAGACGCCACATGGCGTAGACGACGGAGGTGAAGGCCACGAAGTCCACGGCGTACGCCGCGGAGAACCCGCCGGTCACAGCGATGACCACGCCGCCGAGCAGCGGGCCCAGCGTGAAGCCGATGCTCCACGCGAGCATCCCGAGCGCGTTCGCCGCGGGGAGCAGCTGGAGGGACACCAGTCGCGGGATGATCGACTGGCGGGCCGGGTTGCCGACCGCGAAGAACGCCGACTGCACGGCGACGACGGCGTAGAGCAGCACGACGCTGCTGAGCCCGGCGACGGCCTGCGCGAACAGCACGGCCGAGCAGGACATGAGCCCGACGGCCGTGATCAGGCCGAGGAGCCGTCGGTCGTGGACGTCGGAGAGCATCCCGCCGTAGAGGCCGAAGCCGATGAGCGGGATCAGCTGGAAGAGACCGACCATCCCGACGGCGAACGACGAGTGCGTGATCGAGTAGACCTGGATGCCGACCGCGACGGCCGTCATCTGCTGACCGACGTTGCTGATCGACAACGCCGACCAGATCCGGCGGTAGTCCGCAGACACCCGCAACGGGGTCAGGTCTGCGAAGAGGCGAGCCACGGTCCGCGAGCCTACGTCGCGGCCTACGGCGAGAGGCGTTCGACCGTCCAGGCCGACTCGTCGTCGAGCCGTGCTGGCTCGTCGCCGACCCGCACGAAGCGCAGCCGGTCGTGCAGGCGCGACGGGCGCCCCTGCCAGAACTCGACAGTCCGCGGGCGTACGACGTAGCCCGCCCAGCTCTCGGGCACCGGGACGTCGTCGTCGCGGCCCGTGTCGGGGAAGGCCGCCGCCAGCTCGGCGTAGCGCGCCTTCAGCACGTCGCGCGAGGCGATGACGGTCGACTGCGCACTGGCCCAGTGCCCGAGCCGGGAGCCGTACGGACGCGAGACGAAGTAGGCGTCGGCCTCGCGCGCGTCGATCCGCTCGACGTCGCCGACCACCACGACCTGGCGCAGCATCGGGTGCCAGGGGAACACGAGGGAGGCGCGCGGGTTCGCCGCGAGGTCGCGGCCCTTGCGCGACTGGAGGTTGCAGTAGAACGCGAAGCCTCGGGCGTCGACCGCCTTGAGAAGCACCGTGCGCGCCGACGGGTCGCCGTCGGCGTCGGCCGTCGCGAGCACCATCGCGCTCGGCTCGGCGAGGCCGCCGAAGTCGGCAGCCACCGCCTCGTCGAACCACGCGGCGAACTGGCCGAGGGGGGTCGCGGCGAGGTCGGCCTCCAGCAGGCGACCCTGGTCATAGGTCCGACGTACTCCGGCGAGGTCGTGCGGCTGGTCGGTCACACGGCCAGTCTCCCAGCAGGCCGGCACCGACGGCCTGCTGGAACGCCCGGAGGGCCCGCTGGTGAACATCCGGTCCCGGGTGAGCGCCCGGAGGCGGCCTTTGCCAGGATGTACCGGTCGCCGAGTGCGCCCCACCGGGCGCGGCCGACGACGGCGGGAGTCCGCGTGCCCGCCGACCGGGACGGCGTCCACCGACGCCACCCGCAGACCCGACCGGCGCGCCAGGCGTGCCACGAGCAGGGAGCACCGCATGTCGGACTTCGTACCCGGCCTCGAGGGCGTCATCGCCTTCGAGACCGAGA
>JADGOZ010000098.1 GCA_017882705.1 Candidatus Nanopelagicales bacterium
ACGCCGAGCATCATCCGGGTGTACAGGCTGCCCCCGCGGGAGAGCGCCTCGCGCGACTTCGGCCAGTTGACGACCGAGCCGCCAGGCACCCAGCGCGAGCCGAGCACGAGGTCGGCGCCGCGCAGCGCGTCGAGCAGGCGCGGCAGCTGCTCGGGCTGGTGCGAGCCGTCGGCGTCCATCTCCACGACGACGTCGTAGCCGTTGTCCAGCGCCCAGTCGAAGCCGGCGAGGTAGGCGGCGCCGAGGCCTTCCTTGTCCCGTCGGTGCATGACGTGGACGTGGTCGTCGGCGGCGACGAGGTCGTCGGCGATGGTGCCCGTGCCGTCGGGGCTGTTGTCGTCGGCCACCAGCACGTGCGCCTCGGGCACGGCGGCGCGCAGCCTCGCCGTGATCAGCGGCAGGTTCTCGCGCTCGTTGTACGTGGGGATGATGACCACGATGCGGCCGAGATCGGCGAACGTCGCCTCGCTCACTATTGGGACTCCTCGCTGGGCTGGTGGAGGGTCGAGCCTACGTCCGAGCGACGCCGGCGGCCGAATGCGGCCACCGCGACAAGGACGATCGCGGCGAGCGACGCGACGATCTCCGGAACCGCGCCGACGCGGTCGGAGAGCGTCAGGCTGTCGCGCAGCGGGACCTGCTGCTCGAGGTAGCCGGCAGTGAACTCGGGCAGGGACTGAGTCACCCGCCCGTCGGGCGTGATGATCGCGCTGATCCCGCTGGTGGCCGCGATGAGCACGGAACGACCGTGCTCGATCGCGCGCAGGCGCGACATCGCCATCTGCTGCTCGGGCTGGCCGGTGTAGCCGTAGGTGGCGTTGTTGGTCTGCACCGTGAGGATGCGCGCGCCGAGCCCGGCGAGATCCCCCGTGACGCCCTCGCCACGGACGGCCGCGCGCCCGAGCTCGTCGTAGGCCACTTCGAAGCAGATCAGGTCGCCGATGCGGGCCGGGCCGAGCTGCAGCACGCCGGTGCTGTCGCCCGCGGCGAAGTCGCGCGGGATGCGGTCGAACCTCGCGATCAGCTTCGATAGCAGCCCGCGCGCGGGGATCCACTCGCCGAAGGGCACGGGGTGCTGCTTGACGTAGAACTGGCCCGGTCCCGGGTCCGGCGAGGCCGTGGGCTGCCACACGATGCCGACGTTCCAGATGCGGTCGGGATCCGCGGGTGCGTTGACCACCGCACCGACCAGGACGGGCACGCCGATGGCGTCCACCGCCTGCTGGATCTGGTCGTGCGCCGACGGGTCGACGAACGGGTCGATGTCGGTGGAGTTCTCCGGCCAGACCACGACGTCGGGCTGCGGGACCTTCCCGGCCTTGACGTCGGCGGCCAGCCGTTCGGTCTCGTGGACGTGGTTCTCCAGGACGACGGCGCGCGTGTCGAACGCACCCATGCCCGCACCCGGCACGTTGCCCTGGACCACCGCGGCCGTCACCGAGTCCGTCGTGCCCTCGCCGTCGGTCGGGATCGGGACCAGTCCGCCCAGCGAGCTGACCAGCGCGACGCCGACGAGCGCGGCGACCGTCGCGCGCGGGCGGCTGCGCTCGACCCAGGCGAAGGCCAGGAGGGCCCCGAGCAGCGAGACGGCGAACGTGACGGCCGGGGCGCCGGCGAGCGCGGCGTACGGCGTGAGCGTCGTGGCGGTCTGGCCGAAGGCGAGGCGGCCCCAGGGGAAGCCGCCGAGCGGCACGCGGTCGCGCAGCGCTTCGGACAGCACCCACATCAGGGGTACGGCGAGGGGCCAGACGCGCAGCCGCGAGGTGGCGGCGACGCCGGCGCCGACCAGGCCGATGGACAGCGCGAACGCCCCGGCGAGCAGGAGCCACGCGTCGTCTCCGATCACGCGCATCCACACCAGGTGCCACGTGAGGAAGACGAAGCCGGCGACGTAGCCCAGCCACATGCCGCGGCTCGCACGGACGCCGTGCCAGCTCAGCGTCATGAGGGCGAGTGCGGGAGGCGCGAGCCAGAACACGTCGTAGGGCGGGAAGGAGAGCACCAGGAGCGCCCCGCCGCCGAGCGACCCGGCCGCGCGCAGCAGGAGCGACCGGCGCGACGACGTCGCGGCGGCTGGCTCAGGCATGGCTGCAGGCTACGGGAGCAGGGCCTGCGAACACGGCGCAGGCGGTGGTCACACAGGACCGACGCCGAACACCCGGCTGAGGTTCCGCGATCACTCGAAGCGGGTGGGGTCTCCGGCGCCGACGCGCAGGATGACGGGCTCCTCGCCCGAGAGATCGACGACCGTCGTGGGCTCGACACCGCAGTCACCGGAGTCGATGACGGCGTCGACGAGGTGGTCGAGACGCTCCTTGATCTCCCACCCGACCGTCATCGGCTCGGCCTCGTCGGGCAGCAGCAGCGTGCTCGACACGATCGGCTCGCCGAGGTCGGTGAGCAGCGCCTGCACGACCGTGTGCTTGGGGATGCGGACGCCGACCGTCATCTTCTTGGGGTCCTGCAGCTTGCGCGGGACCTCACGGGAGGCCGGCAGGATGAAGGTGTAGCTCCCGGGCGTGCAGGCCTTCACCGTGCGGAACATCGCGGTGCTCACGTGCACGTACTGCCCGAGCTGGGCGAAGTCGGCGCAGACCAGGGTGAAGTGGTGGCGCTCGTCGAGGTGGCGTATCTCTCGGATGCGCGCCAGGCCGTGCACGTTGCCCATCGCGCACCCGAGCGCGAAGCACGAGTCGGTCGGGTAGGCGATCACTCCTCCCCCGCGCACGATGTCTGCAGCCTGCGCGATCGAGCGCGCCTGAGGGTTCTCGGGATGCACGTCGAAGTACCGGGCCATGGCCCGACCCTACGGCGATCCACGCCTGTGCGCGGGCGGTCTGACGCGACCCGCCGTCAGGCTCCGGGACCGAGCCAGACGCGCGCCGCAGCCACGAGCGCGGCCTGGCCGATCGCCAGCGTGGGGTCGATGACGGGCGCGAACAGCGGCGAGTGGTTCGACGGGATCTCGCGGACCTTCTCCGCGATCTGCTCGATGCTCGTGAGGCCCTGGAACTGCGCGGGATCGGCGCCACCGAGCAACCAGTAGACGCACGGCGCCCCGGCGGCGGTCGCGAACATGCCGACGTCCTCGCTGCCCGTGACCGGTCCGGGGTCGACGACGGCGAACGACACGGACGACAGCGCCGCCCGCGTCGCCTCTACGGCCGCGGCATCGTTCACCACGGCGGGGAACGACGTGACGTGGTCGATCTCAGGTGACCGGGGCGCACCGGCGGCAGCGGCCTCACCGTCGACGATCCGGGTGACCGAGGTCAGGACCCGGTCCAGGACCTTCGGGTCGTAGGTGCGGATGTTCAGGACCAGCTCGGCGGAGTCGGGGATGACGTTGCCGACCGTGCCAGCGGTCATCTTGCCTACGGTCACGACCGCGGTCTCCGTGCCGGCGATCTCACGCGACACGATGGTCTGCAGACGCATGACGGTCGCGGCGGCCATCACGACGGGATCCACCGACGCCTCGGGCCGGGAACCGTGGGCGCCACGACCGTGCATCGTGATGCGGACACCGTCGGCTGCGGCGAACGCCGCCCCGGAGCGCAGCCCGATGACACCGGCCGGCAGCGGCGCGACGTGCTGTCCGAGGACGACCACGGGCTTCGGGAAGCGGCCGTACATCCCGTCCTCGAGCATGGCGGTCGCACCCGCACCGAGCTCCTCGGCCGGCTGGAAGACGGCGAGGATGGTGCCGCTCCAGCTGCCGCGGTCCGCCGCGAGCTCGGTGGCCGCGGCGAGCAGGCAGGTGACGTGCACGTCGTGGCCGCAGGCATGCATGACGGCGACGTCGTGGCCCTCGGGGTCGGTGCTGCGCACCGTGCTGGCGTAGTCGAGACCGGTGCTCTCGGCGACGGGCAGCGCGTCCATGTCGGCGCGCAGCAGCACGACCGGGCCGTCACCGTTGACCAGGACTCCGACGACGCCCGTGCGGCCGACGCCCTCGGTGACGTCGTAGCCGAGGGCGCGCAGCCGCTCGGCGACGATGCCGGCGGTGCGCGTCTCCTGGAAGCTGAGCTCCGGGTTGCGGTGGAGGTCCTGATAGACCTCGACCCACTCGTCGGCGACGGTCATGACGGGCTCCTCTGTGCTGTGCGGCTGCCCGCATCCTCGCAACCGCGGACGCGCCGCGTGCAGGTTTGCACCGGTCGGGGCGCCGACGGAGGATGGGCGGGATGACAGCCTCCGACCGGAGCGGTGCCCCCGTCCCCGAGGGGGCCGACGGGACCGGTCCGCTCGTCCCGTTGCAGCGCGCAGCGGTCGAACGCGGCCGGACGTTCGAGTCGCTGTCGGTCCCGAACTACCGGAAGTTCTTCGCCGGGCAGGCCGTCTCGCTGGCAGGCACCTGGATGCAGTCGGTGGCGCTCGCCTGGCTCGTCCTCCAGCTCACGGGCTCCGCGACCTGGCTCGGGCTCGTGATCGCCCTGCAGACCCTGCCCATCCTCCTGCTCGGCCCGTACGCCGGCGTCCTCGTCGACCGCGTCGACAAGCGGCATCTGCTCGTGGCCACGCAGAGCGCGGCGGCCGCGCAGGCCCTGCTCATGGGCGTCCTCACCGTGCGGCACGACATCACCATGGCGTGGGTGCTCGCGCTGTCGCTCGCCCTCGGTCTGGTGAACACGATGGACAACCCGGCACGCCAGTCGTTCATCCGCGAGATGGTCCCCGGACCTCTCGTGCGCAACGCGGTGACGTTGAACGCCGTGGTGGTCAACGCCTCCCGCGCGGTCGGGCCGGCGCTCGGTGGCGTCCTCATCGCGACGCTGGGGGTGGGCGTGTGCTTCCTCGTCAACGCCGCGAGCTTCGTCGCCGTCATCGGCGCGTACCTCGCCATGGACGCCGGCGCCCTTCGGCCGTCCGAGCCGACGCCGCGCGCCCCGGGGCAGCTGCGCGAAGGGCTCACCTACGTGCGGCGCACTCGGAACCTCTTCGTTCCGCTGCTCATGATGGGGCTCGTCGGCACGCTCACCTACGAGTTCCAGGTGTCGTTGCCCGCCCTGGCGACGGACACCTTCGGCGAGGGCGCCACGAGCCTCGGCTGGATCGTGTCCGCGATGGGCGTGGGAGCCGTGGCCGGGGGTCTCGTCAGCGCCAGCCGGGAGAGCACGGGGATCCGCCCGATGGTCCTGTCGGCCGGCGCCTTCGGCGCCGCGACCGCGCTCACCGCGGTGGCGCCCAGCGTGCAGCTCGCCGCCGTCGCACTGCTTCTCGTCGGCGCTGCGAGCGTGTGGTTCCTGTCGGTCGGCAACGCGACGCTCCAGATCGAGGCCGACCCTCAGATGCGCGGCCGCGTCATGGCGCTGTGGGCCGTGGCGTTCCTCGGCACGACGCCCGTGGGTGGACCCGTGATCGGCTGGATCGCCGAGCACGCGAGCCCGCGCTGGGCGCTGGGTGTCGGCGCCCTCGCGGCGCTGGCCGCCGCCGCGCTCGGCTCGGCCGTCCTGCGCCGCCGCCCCGATGCGCCGCGGTAGTGGCGGCTCGTCAGCCCGGCACGACGACGGTGCCCGTGGCGCTCGTGACGACGAGCGGGTCCTCGAGAACGGTCGCGGCCGACGCCGAGACGCCCGGGTTCGACCGGCACACGACGCGAGCCTCGAAGCTGACGCCGCGCGAGCGGCTGCCCACGCGGGTCACGGTCGCCGTCGCCTCGAGGACGTCGCCGCCCATCACGGGCGCGCGGAACGAGACCTCGTCATAGCCCGCGAACAGGCCCTCGTCGCCGTCGGTGCGGATGCACAGCTCGGTGGCGACGTCGCCGAACATCGCGAGGACGTAGGCGCCGTCGACGAGGTTGCCGCCGTAGTGCGCGTGGCTGTAGGGCACGTAGCGGCGGTGGGTCACGCTGGTGCCGAGGCGCGCGTCGTCGCTCATGAGGCCTTCTTCCGGGTGGTGGGTGCGGGGACGAGCGCGGACACGAGGTAGGACGCCACCTCGCCAGGTGTCGTGCCGCGACCGAAGATGCGGTCCACGCCGAGCTCCGCGGTCGCGAGCTCGTCGAAGCGCGGCCCGCCCACGACGAGGAGCGGACGCTTCTCGGCGGGGAACGCCTCGCGGAACGCCGCGCTCATCTCCTTCGTGTTGTGCAGGTGCGCGTCGCGCTGAGTCACGACCTGCGAGACGAGGACAGCGTCGGCCTTGTGCGTGCGGGCCTGCTCGACGAGGTCGGGCACGGACACCTGGGCGCCGAGGTTCACGACGGTGATCTCGGAGTAGTACTCGAGACCCTTCTCCCCCGCGAACCCCTTGATGTTGAGGATCGCGTCGATCCCGACGGTGTGCGCGTCGGTGCCGATGCAGGCTCCTACGACCACGAGCGGCCGGCGCAGGCCCTTCTTGATGACCCCGTTGATCTCCTTGGGCGAGAGCAGCGGGTAGTCGCGCTCCACGATCACGACGTCACGGACGTCGACGAGGTGGTGAACCGGGCCGTAGACCACGAAGAACGTGAAGTCGGGTCCCATCGCCTTGGCGTGGACCACCATCGCGGGGTCCATCCCCATCTTCGTCGCGAACAGCTGCGCGGCGCCCTCGGCCCGCTTGTCGTGCGGCAGCGGCAGGGTGAAGGACATCTGCACCATGCCGTCGCCCGTGGCGTCGCCGTAGGGACGGACGATGTTCTTGTTCGCCTTGTTCGGCCGGCGCTGCGGAGTGCTCATCGCGTCGCCCCTTCCTCGAGCAGGTCGGTGGCGGGGTTGAGGTAGCCCGACTCCTTGCGCACCACGCCGTCGAGACCTCGCCCCGCGTCGGCGGGACGCTTCATCAGCCCGAACGTCCCGTCGGCGATCGCGTCGAGCAGGGTGTCGTCGACGATGCGCTCGAGGAGATCGACCGCCTCGCCGAGCACCTGGCGCGCGCGGTTCGCGATGAAGCCGTCCGGCGCGGGACGGAAGTCCTCGCGCAGGTTGCCGGCCGCGTTGAAGACGTAGCGCACGTTCTGCAGCGCGAGGTCGCGGTCGGACAGCCACGGTGTCACGACGGCCTCGGTCATCATGCCGACGAGCAGGATGCCCTGGCCGGTGAGCGCCCCCGCGAGGTTGAAGAAGCCGTCGAGGAGGTAGCCGCGGAAGACGTCGCCGGTCATGTGCTTGGTCGGCGGCATCCACTTGAGCGGCGCGTCCGGGAACAGCGCACGCGCGAGCATCGCGTGGGCGAGCTCGAGCCGGAACGAGTCGGGGATGTCGGGGTTGATCTCGAAGGCGTGACCGAGACCGAGCTGCCAGTTCTCCAGCCCGGCCTCCTTGGCGAAGAACTCGTTGAGCAGCTGGCTCACCGTGACGGTGTGCGCGGCGTCGACGGCATCGGCGGTGGTGAGGTAGTTGTCCTCGCCGGTGTTGATGATGATGCCGGCGCGCGCGTGGATCTGGCGGCTGAACCGCTGGTCGACGAACGTGCGGATCGGGTTGATGTCGCGGAAGAGGATGCCGTACATCGAGTCGTTGAGCATCATGTCGAGCCGCTGAAGACCAGCGAGAGACGCGATCTCGGGCATGCAGAGGCCGGAGGCGTAGTTCGTGAGCCGGACGTAGCGACCGAGCTCGGCGCTCGTCTCGTCGAGAGCCGCCCGCATGAGACGGAAGTTCTCCTGGGTCGCATAGGTGCCGGCGTAGCCCTCGCGGGTGGCCCCCTCCGGCACGTAGTCGAGCAACGACTGACCGGTCGAGCGGATCACCGCGATGACGTCGGCGCCCTCGCGCGCGGCGGCCTGCGCCTGCGGGATGTCCTCGTAGATGTCCCCGGTCGCGACGATGAGGTAGATCCACGGCGCGGGCTGCGGGCCGTACTTCGCGATCAGCTTGTCGCGGTGCTTGCGGTTGGCGTCGATACGCCGCACTCCTGCGGCCACCTGCGCCCGGGAGGCCCTCGCCGCGCGGGCGGCGTCCTTGCCCTCCGGCACGCGGAAGGTCACGGACCCGGCCGCCGCCTTCTGCGCCACGGTGAGGAGGTCGTCGCCGGTGCGCAGCATGGCGTCCCACACGGGCAGCGCGACACCCTGCGCGAGCCCGGCCTCCTCGCTCACCACGTCGACGAGCCGGTTGACCCACGGGATCCCCTCGACATCGGCACCCTCGAGGCCGGCGAGGCGCAGCACGGCGCGCTCGACAGACACCGTGGTGTGCCGCTTGGCGATCGTCACCACCGGCGCTCCGGCCTTGCGCGCCAGCGAGCGCGCCTTGCGGATCGTGACGGGGTCCAGGTCGAGCATGCGACGCGGATCGGTCGTGGTGCGGCTCACGCCGCCACCTCCTCGAGCGGTGCGGACCCGTACGCCGTGCCGGCGCCGAGGTCGGGGGTGGTCATCGCGGGCTCACAGGTGTCCGTCGCCCACGAGGCGCTCGGTGAACAGCTGTGCCACGCCGGGCTCGGACCGCAGCAGGTCGAACGCGAGCTCGGCGTGCCCCGGCGTGAAGCCGTTTCCGATGAGCATCGTGACGTCGGCCGCAAGGCCTTCCGCACCGAGCGCCGCGGTCGAGAACGAGGTGGCCATCGAGAAGAAGATGATCGTGCCGCCGTCGCCGCAGGACAGGATCGCGCCGTGCTCGCAGCCGGGTACGTCGACGCACACGACCACGATGTCGGCGGACTCGCCCAGCGCGCCGTGGATCGCGTCGGCGAGACCCACCGGGTCACGCGCATCGGCGAGTGTCACGACGTCGGCGAGCCCGGACCGGCGCAGCGCCTCGGCCTCCTTCACGACGGGCACGATGCCGACCGTCCGCTTGGCCTGCGCACGGCGAGCGGCCGCGAGCGAGAGCGACCCGCTCTTGCCGGCACCGCCGATGACGGCGACCGTCGGAGCGTGCCCCGCGTCGACGTAGCGGCGCACGACCCGTGCGGTGAGCGCCGGCGCGCCGCACACGTCCATCACGGCCATGGCCAGCGTGCTGTCGAGGTCGCTCGGCACCTTCGCGACGATCGTGCGGTCGAACAGGATGGCGTGGCCGTCGCACGGCACCTGCTCGGTGAGCCCGTCCCAGTCGCGGAGGTCGTCGTAGACCTGGAGCGGGGTGAGGGTGAGCGAGACGAGCGTGGTGACAGGGTCGCCGACCTCGAGCTCGTGGTGGTGGCTGTTCGGGCCGATCTCCTCCACGACGCCGACGAGCATGCCACCGGACCCGGTGACCGGGTTCTGCATCTTGCCGCGCGTGCGCACGATGTCGAGGACCTCGGCGCGCACCTTGTCACCGTCGCCGTGGTGCTTGTCGGACAGCTGCCGGAAGCTCGCGGCGTCGAGGTTGAGCCGACGGACCCGCACGCGGACCTCGCCGTCGACCAGCTCCGGGCGCGGGTCGAGCTTCCAGGCGGCCTGCGGCAGCACGCCGTGCGGTTCGAGCACGCGGTGCAGCCCGACGGGGCTGACGGGATGGCGGTCGCTCACGCTGAGAGATCCTTCCGTGCCGGGGGCGCCGCCGCGGCGTTCTCCCGCAACGCGCGGAAGGGGGCCGAGACAGCAGGGATTGCGTGGTTGCGTCCTGATGGGCGCAAATCCTGCGGCTCAATAGTGCCAGATCGGGAGGATATCCCGTATCCTCTCCGAAACCGCGCCGACCGGGGCGGTCATTCGCACCTGCGTGTCGTCGCACCACCTGCCCGGAGGAACCCGTGACCGAGACCCTCGAGGCCGCAGTCCAGGCCGCCGATGGTGGCCTGCTCCCGCAGCCCTACCAGTACTCCCACCACCCGCTCGTCGAGCCGGACTGGCGCCGCTTCCCCGGATGGAAGGACGTCACCGAGGACGAGTGGCGCTCGGCGCAGTGGCAGCGCTCGCACTGCGTCAAGAACGTCACGCAGCTGCGCGGCGTGCTCGGCGACCTCGTCGACGACCGCTTCTACACCGACCTCGAGGCCGACATCGCCCAGGCCGCCACGATGTCGATGCTCGTGCCGCCGCAGATGGTCAACACGATGGCTCGCTACGTCGAGGCCTCGGGTCCCGGCTCGCTGACGGACGCGTTCTACGCCGACCCGATCCGCCGCTACATGCTGCCGGTGCTGAGCGACCGGCGTACCGACTGGACGTCGCACCCGCACGCGACCCGCGACTCGCTGCACGAGCACGAGATGTGGGCGGTCGAGGGACTCACCCACCGCTACCCCACGAAGGTGCTCGCGGAGCTGCTCACGACGTGCCCGCAGTACTGCGGCCACTGCACCCGCATGGATCTCGTCGGCAACTCGACACCACAGGTCGAGAAGCTGAAGTTCACCGTGAAGCCCGACACGCGCCTGGCGGAGATGCTCGACTACCTGCGCCGCTCCCCCGGTGTCCGTGACGTCGTCGTGTCCGGCGGCGACGTCGCCAACATGCCATGGGCCCGCCTCGAGCAGTTCGTCTCCGCGCTGCTCGAGATCGACAACGTCCGCGACATCCGGCTGGCCTCCAAGGCGTTCGCCGTGCTGCCGCAGCACTGGCTGCAGGACGACGTCCGCGCCGGCATGGAGCGGGTCGCGACGACGGCGCGCAAGCGCGGCGTCGGCCTGGCGATCCACACGCACGTGAACAACGCCAGCACGGTGACGCCGCTCGTCGCCGAGGCGACCCGCGCCATGCTCGAGGTGGGCGTGCGCGACGTGCGCAACCAGGGCGTTCTCATGCGCGGCGTGAACGCCACGGTGACCGACCTGCTCGACCTGTGCTTCGGCCTGCTCGATGGCGCCGGGATCATGCCCTACTACTTCTACATGTGCGACATGATCCCCAACGCCGAGCACTGGCGCCTCGCGGTCTGGGAGGCCCAGGCGCTGCAGCACGGGATCATGGGCTACCTCCCCGGCTTCGCCACGCCGCGCATCGTGTGCGACGTGCCCTACGTCGGCAAGCGCTGGGTGCACCAGGTCCACGAGTACGACCGCGAGCGCGGCATCACCTACTGGACGAAGAACTACCGCACCGGCATCGAGACCGACGACGCCGCGGCGCTCGAGCGCGCCTACGAGTACTACGACCCGATCCACTCCCTGCCCGTCGTCGGGCAGGACTGGTGGCGCGAGCACGGCGAGGCCTCCGTCGCCGAGATGGACGCCAGCCGCGAGGTCCACAGCTGACCGACGTACGCGGTGGCGCCGTGTGAGCGCCGGCGCGGGCTCCAGCTCACGCTGGCGAGCGAGAACGGGTGACGGCGTCCGGTCATGCGGCCACCACGGCCACGGAGCCGTTCGGTCGTGCCCGTGCTCGCCCGTGGCGGGGGACGAATCGCCCGCGTATCTCGTGTGTGAGTGTGCCCGCGCACCATGGACCGCGCGGGCACTCACACGTGGGGTCAGGGTCAGATGGCCGGTGGGCGGTTCTCGTACGGGGTGGAGAGGACGACGCTCGTACGGGTCGAGACGTTCGCGGCGGCGCGGATCTCGGCGAGCAGGTGCTCGAGCGCGACCGGGCTCTCGACCCGGACCTTCAGCACATAGGACTCGTCACCGGCGACGGAGAAGCAGGCCTCGATCGCCGCGACGTGCTCGAGCCGCGCGGGTGCGTCGTCGGGAGCCGCGGGGTCGATCGGCTTGATCGAGATCAGGGCGGTGAGCGGGAGGCCGAGGGCGTCGTGGTCGACGACGATCGTGTAGCCCTTGATCACGCCGCGCTGCTCGAGCCGACGGACGCGCTGGTGCACGGCGGAGGTCGACAGGCCGGTGGCCTTGCCGAGGTCCGTGTAGGACATCCGCCCGTCGGTGGCGAGCAGGCGGACGATGGCCTGGTCGATCTCCTCCACGCCGGAGTTCCTTTCCCCTGCGTCGGCCCCGAGCGGACGACGCAGCCCCAACCTATCCGGCCCGAAGCCCGAGACGCGCGGGCCGTGACCCTTCCGTCGCCCGCGCCGGGCCGAGGGATACGACGTCATCTCGACGTGACGAGCCCATGGTTGACTCGCCGCATGGACCAGCTCGCCGCCGCCTCCGCCACCCTCGCGGGGCAGTTCGTCGAGCTCGGTCTCACCCTGCTCGCCCTGGGGCTGCTGGCCCGGCTCGCGAGCCGCATCGGGGTGTCGTCCGTCCCGATGTTCCTGCTGGCCGGACTGTTCTTCGGCCGCGGCGGGGCCTTCGACCTCGGTTTCTCGGACCCGTTCCTGCGGATGTCGTCGGAGATCGGCGCCCTCCTGCTCCTGCTCCTGCTCGGCCTCGAGTACTCCGCCGACGAGCTGCTCGACACCGTGCGGAGCCAGCGCGTCGCCGGCCTCCTCGACCTCGTCCTCAACGCAGCGCCCGGGGCCATCGCCGGTTGGCTTCTCGGCTGGGGCCTCGTCGGCGCGATGACCCTCGGCGGCATCACCTACATCTCGTCCTCGGGCATCGTCGCGCAGGTGATGCGCGACCTCGGCTGGAGGCGCAACCCGGAGTCGGGGCGCGTCGTCGGCCTGCTCGTCGTCGAGGACCTCGTGATGGCGCCGTACCTCCCGGCGCTCACGGCCGTCGCGAGCGGCGCCGGGGTCGTGGCCGGGCTCATCAGCGTCGGCACGGCGATCGCCGTCGTCGCGGTGGTGCTCGTCCTCGCACTGCGGAGACAGAACATCCTCAACCGCTTGATCGACCCCGACCAGCCGCTCTCGCTGCTGCTCCTGGTGCTCGGCGCGACGCTGGCGGCAGCGGGGCTCGCCACCTATGCGGGCGTCTCGTCGGCCGTGGCTGCCTTCCTCGTGGGCCTGCTGCTGTCCGGCCAGGTCGCCGAGCAGGCGCGCGTGTCGCTCTCGCCGCTGCGCGACCTGTTCGCCGCGCTGTTCTTCCTCTTCTTCGGCCTGGCGACCGACCCCGGCCAGATCCCCGCGGTGCTCGTGCCCGCACTGGCGCTCGCGGCCGTGACGATCGGCACTAAGTTCCTCGTGGCTCGGCTCGCCGTCGGCACCGAGGAACCGGGCGCCTGGCAGCGGGCCGGCGCCCTGCTGTCGGCACGCGGCGAGTTCTCGATCGTCGTCGCCGGCATCGTCACCGTGAGCGGCGCGGTGCCCTTCGGGCTCGATGCCCTCGCGGCGACCTACGTCATGCTCACGGCGGTCGCCGGGCCGGTGCTCGCGAGGCTGGTCGGCCGCGGTGCGCCCGTCACTGCGTGAGCGAGCGTCCGATCACCATGCGCTGCACCTGGTTGGTGCCTTCGACGATCTGCAGGACCTTCGCCTCGCGCATGTAGCGCTCGACCGGGAAGTCCTCGACGTAGCCGTAGCCGCCGAACACCTGGACCGCGTCGGTCGTCACGCTCATCGCGGTGTCGGTGGCGAAGAGCTTCGCCTTGGCCGCCTCGACCGAGAACGGCAGCCCACGATCCTTGCGCCTCGCAGCCTCGAGGTAGAGCGCCCGCGCGGCCGAGACGTGCGTGGCCATGTCGGCGAGCATGAACTGCATGCCCTGGAACTCCCCGATCGCTCGACCGAACTGCTTGCGCTCCTTGGCATACGCGGTGGCCGCGTCCAGCGCAGCCTGGGCCAGCCCCACCGCGCACGCGGCGATGCCGAGACGACCCGCGTCGAGCGCTGCGAGGGCGATCTTGAAACCCTGGCCCTCCACGCCGATCAGCCGGTCGGGTCCGAGCCGCGCACCGTCGAGCAGCACCTGTGCCGTGCGGGACGCCTTCGCACCCATCTTCCGCTCGGGCGGGGCGCTCGACAGGCCCGGCGTGCCCGACTCGGCCAGCAGGCACGAGATGCCGCGGGCGCCGTCGTCGGACGTGCGGACCATGAGGTTGTAGAAGTCGGCCACGCCGCCGTGGGTGATCCACGCCTTCGTACCGGTGACGACGTAGTCCTCGCCGTCCTGGACCGCGCGCGTCACGAGCGCCGCTGCGTCGGAGCCGGACTGCGGCTCGGACAGGCAGTAGGCGCCGAGCTGGTCACCGCCGAGCATGCCCGGGAGCCAGCGCGCCTTCTGCTCCTCGGTCCCGTAGACGGCGACGGGGAAGCACGCCAGCGTGTGCACCGAGACCGAGATGCCGAGCGAGAGCCAGGAGCCCGCGAGCTCCTCGAGGACCTGGAGGTAGACCTCGTAGGGCTGCCCCCCGCCGCCGACGGCCTCGGGATAGGGCAGCGAGAGCAGCCCGGCCCGGCCCAGCGTGCGCAGCTCGTCACGGAAGAAGGTGCCGTCGTGCTCGTAGGTCGCCACCTTCGGCGCGAGCTCGGCGTCGGCGATCTCCCGGACGAGCTCGAGGAGCTCGACCGCCTCGTCGCTCGGGAGCATGCGGTCGGCGGGCGTGACGGAGAGGGCCATCAGACGATCACCAGGTCTCGCGGTCGGAGGTTGACCCGTTCGCCGTCGGTCTCACCGCACACGAGGATGTCCTCGATGCGGGCGCCGTGGCGGCCGGGGAGGTAGATGCCGGGCTCGACCGAGAACGCCATGCCCGGCTCGAGCAGCTCGGTGTTGCCCGTGACGATGTAGGGCTCCTCGTGCGTCTCGAGCCCGATCCCGTGACCGGTGCGGTGCACGAAGTACTCGCCGTAGCCCGCCGCCGCGATGATGTCGCGCGCGGCGGAGTCGACGCTCTCGGCGGTGACGCCGGGACGCACGTGCTCGCAGGCGGCCGCCTGGGCCGCCTGGAGCACGGTGTAGTAGTCGACGAACTCGGCAGGGGGCTTGCCCACGCTGTATGTGCGGGTCTCGTCCGAGCAGTAGCCGTCGGGCATGGTGCCGCCGATGTCGACGACGACGGGGTCGCCTTGCTCGATCACGCGATCGCTCAGCTCGTGGTGCGGGCTGGCCCCGTTCGGTCCGCTGCCGACGATGACGAAGTCCACGCGCACATGGCCCTCGGCGATGATCGCCTCGGCGATGTCCTTGCCCACCTGGCGCTCCGTGCGACCGGCCCGCAGCCACCCCGGGACCCTCGCGTGCACGCGGTCGATCGCAGCACCAGCACGACGCAGCGCCTCGACCTCGTCCGGCGCCTTGCGGATGCGCAGCTCGCGCAGCACCGTCCCGGCGAGGACCTGCTCCGCCGCGGGCATCGCCGCGCGCAGCCGCAGGACCTTCTCGGCCCACATGTGGTTGTCGAGGCCCGCGACGGCGTGCGTGGGGAGGAGCGATGCGACCAGGGCGTAGGGGTCCTCGGTCTCGCCCCAGGACAGGATCTCGAGGCCGAGCCCGCCGATCGGGCTCGCGACCGCGGCAGCCTTCTCGAGGCCCGGCACGACGATCACCGGGTCCGCCGCCGCCGGCAGCACGAGGCAGGTCAGCCGCTCGAGCGGGATCGCGTCGTAGCCGGTGAGGTAGCGCAGGTCCGGCCCGGGCGTGATGAGCAGCGCGTCGACCTCGGCGGCCCGCGCGGCCATGCGGGCCCGGGCGAGCCGGTCGGCGAGGTCGGCGACGGGAGGGTGGTGGGGTGCGGTCACGGCGCCGACCCTACGCCGCCGCACTCCCCCGCACCGGTCGTGCCGTTACGGTGTCGGGATGACCGAGCGCCCCGAGAAGCTCATGCTGCTCGACTCCGCGTCGCTGTACTTCCGGGCGTTCTACGGGATGAAGGAGTCGATCACCGCTCCCGACGGCACCCCGGTCAACGCCGTACGCGGATTCCTCGACTTCGTCACGCGCCTCGTCACCGACCAGGAGCCGACCCGGCTCGTGTGCTGCTGGGACGACGACTGGCGGCCGGACTTCCGCGTCGCGGCCATCCCGTCCTACAAGGCGCACCGCGTCGCCGACGCCGCCACGGACGCCGAGGAGGTGCCGGGCACCCTCGCCCCGCAAGTCCCGGTGATCGCCGACGTGCTCGCCGCGTTCGGGATCGCGCGCGTCGGTGTCGCGGGATTCGAGGCCGACGACGTGATCGGCACGCTGGCCGCGCGCTCCGATGTCCCGGTCGACGTCGTCACCGGCGACCGCGACCTGTTCCAGGTGATCGACGACGCGCGTCGGGTGCGCGTGCTCTACACGGCGAAGGGCGGCGTGGCACGGGCCGAGCTGGTGACCGAGTCCGTCGTGGCCGAGCGCTACGGCGTACCGCCTCGGTCCTACGCCGACTTCGCAGCGCTTCGGGGCGATCCCTCAGACGGCCTGCCGGGGGTGCCCGGGGTCGGCGAGAAGACGGCGGCTGCGCTGATCACGGCGTACGGCTCGCTCGACGGCGTCCTGCGCGCGGCCGAGACGGGCGATCCCGGCGTGCGTGCGACCGTGCACGACAAGGTGCTCGCCGCGCGTGACTACCTCGGCGTCGCCCCGACGGTGGTGCGGGTCGTCCTCGACGTCCCCGTGCCCGACCACGACGACCGGCTTCCGGCGTCGCCCTCCGACGCGGCCGCACTCGCGGCCCTGTCGGAGCGCTGGGGCCTCGGGACGTCGGTCGCGCGGCTCACCGCCGCGCTGCGCTCCGTCAGAGGCTGACGGCGACGCCGTACGCCGAGCCCTGCCCCGGCTCGGTGCCGTCCGTCGAGTCGGTGAGGTCGATGGCCGGTCGCTCCTCGCGGTTCCGCCTCGCCGCGGCGTCGAGCTCCTCGAACAGCCGCAGGAAGCCCTCACGGTCGTCGCGCCGGAAGTGCAGCCGGTGCTCGTCGCCGGCGGCGTCGACGACCAGCAGCACGCCGCCGATCATCCGCGGGGCGTCGCGGAAGCCGACGTCTTCGATCTCGGCCGCGGGCAGCACGAGCCGACCGTCCTTGGTGGCGGAATTGAGGAGCTCGCGCCCCTGCGCCGTGGTCCCGCGGACGTCGAGGACGGCACCGTCCCAGCCGATCTCCACGAGGTGCCCGTGAAGCCTCATCCCTGCCCCGAACCCGGGCTGACGCCCGATCTGTGTCCCTGATCGCACGGTACCCCGGCCCCGAGACCAAGGCGAGAGGAACGTCGAGGGACCGCTGACCGGACGCGTCAGCGGCTGCTCTGGGCGAGGTACTGCTGCGCGATCTGCTGGGTGGCCGGGACCCCCGTGGCCCAGACCAGCACGACGTCGTCGCCCTTGGTCCACCCGACCACCGTGATCCCCGTGCCGCGGGCGCCGTCGGCGACCTGCACCGGGGTGCTGCCCAGGGTGCCGGCTGTCGGGGTGACCTGGGCGAAGCTCGAGACCATGAGCGGGACGAACTTCGCGCGCGCGTCGGCGGGCACCGCCGGGCTGAAGCGATAGAGCTCGACTCCCCCGACGCTCTTGCCCTGGTAGCTGAGCTCGCGGGAGATCCCGCCGCTGAAGACGGCGTTGACCGAGGCCTTGGCCCCCTGGGCGACCATGCCCGCGTCGGCGCCGGCGGGAGTCGTGTAGACGAGCGGGGCCATGTCGGCCAGCACCGACTCGGGCAGCAGCGCGAAGGCGCTCGAGGCCGACGCCGGTGCGCCCGAGGCTGCGGCCGGGGTGGTCGACGTCGCCGCGGGGGCGGTCGCCGACGAGCTCGAGCTCCCCGAGGCCGTCGCGCAGCCGCCCAGGGCCAGCGCAGCGGCCAGGACGAGTGCCGGCGCGGCCGTCCGGACGGAGGGTCGTCGGTCGGTCGTGCGTGTGCTCACGGCACCTCTCTCGGTCGGTCCGGCGACCGTACCCCGAGCTGGAGCGCCAGACCGAACCGGCTCGGATCAGACCGACGAGAAGGACACGACGCCACGCTTCACCGCGTCGACCGCCTCCCGCGCGGTGCGCGACAGTGCGATGCCCTCGGGAGTGCGGTGCGAGCCGGCCGCGTCGGATATCTGGCCCAGGATGTCGGCGAGCTGCTTGCACCAGCGGACGAAGTCCCCGGCCGCGAGGTCGACGTCGCGCAGGACCGACTCGAGCCGGTGGCCCGAGGCCCAGCGGTAGGCGGCGTAGGCGAAGCCGAGGTCCGGCTCGCGCAGGAACGAGACCCTCTCCTCGGCCTCGAGCTCGGAGAGCTCGCCCCACAGGCGCACCGTCTCGGCCAGGACCTCGTTGACCCGGCCGCCCGGGAGCCGTGGCGGGACGGCGTCGTCGGCCTGGCGTGCCTCGAAGACGAGGGCTGAGGCGCAGGCGGCAAGCTCCGGCGCAGTGAGCCCCTCCCAGACCCGCTGACGCAGGCACTCGGCCGCCACGAGGTCCATGTCGTTGTAGAGGCGCTGGAGCATGCGGCCGGCGTCGGTGACGGTGGCGGTGTCGCCCTCGGCCGTGAGGTAGCCCAGCCGCGCGAGGATCGCGCACACGCGGTCGAACTGCCGGGCGATGGAGTTCGTGCGCGACTCGACGCGACGCTCGAGGCCCTGGGTCTCGCGCTGCAGGCGGAGATAGCGCTCGGCCCAGCGGGCGTGCTGCTCGCGCTCGTCGCAGCCGTGGCACGGGTGCTGACGGATCAGGCGCCGCAGCTCGAGGACCCGCGCGTCCTCACCCGTGCCCGACTTCGCCTTCCGCGGCCGGTCGACGCGGACGTCGCCGACCGCATCCTTGAGCTTCGCGGCGAGGTCGCGACGGGAGTTCGCCGAGCGAGGGTTGAACAGCTTCGGGATACGGATGTTCTCGAGCGGCTCCACGGCCGCGGGGAAGTCGAGGACCGACAGCCGCTTCACCTGCCGGTCGATGAGGAGCACCGTGGGTCGCGGCTCGTCACGCTCGTGGAGACCTGGGTCGATGACGACGGCGAGGCCGGATCGGCGGCCACCGGGCACCACGATGACGTCGCCGGGCTTGAGGGCGGCCAGCGAGCCGGCGACCGCAGCGCGGCGGCGGACCTGGCCGTCGCGCGCGAGCTCCTTCTCCCGGTCGGTGAGCTGGCGGCGGAGCTCGGCGTACTCCTCGAAGTTGCCGAGGTGGCAGACCATGGCCTCCTTGTAGCCGTCGATCGCCTCCTCCTGCTTGCGGACCTGCTTCGCGAGGCCGACGACGGCCCGGTCGGCCTGGAACTGCGCGAAGGAGGTCTCGAGCAGCTCGCGCGCCGCGTGGTGACCCACCGACCCGACGAGGTTGACCGCCATGTTGTACGACGGCTTGAACGACGAGCGCAGCGGATACGTTCGCGTCGAGGCGAGACCGGCGAGCGCGGACGGGTCGAAGCCCTGGTGCCACACGACGACGGCGTTGCCCTCGATGTCGATGCCACGACGACCGGCGCGGCCGGTGAGCTGGGTGTACTCCCCCGGCGTGACGTCGGCGTGGGTCTCGCCGTTCCACTTCACGAGCTTCTCGAGCACGACGGTGCGCGCCGGCATGTTGATGCCGAGCGCGAGCGTCTCGGTGGCGAAGACCATCTTCACCAGGCCCTGCTGGAAGAGCTCCTCGACCGTCTCCTTGAAGGTGGGGAGCATCCCGGCGTGGTGCGAGGCGAAGCCACGCTCGAGGCCGTCGAGCCACTCCTCGTAGCCGAGGACCGAGAGGTCCTCCTTCGGGAGGTCGACGCAGCGCTCCTCGACGACCTGCCGGATCCGGCGACGCTCGTCGTTGGACGTGAGCCGCAGCCCCGCGGCGAGGCACTGCTCCACCGCCGCCGCGCAGCCGACGCGGCTGAAGATGAACGTGATCGCGGGCAGCAGCTTGTCGCGATTGAGCCGCTCGACCATCTCGTAGCGCAGCGGCACGTTGGCGCTGCGCGGGCGTCGGCCACCGCGGGCCGGTCGCGGGCCACCCGACTTCGCATCCCCGTCTCGACGGGCGTCGCGCGTCAACCGGGCCACGCGCTCGTCCTCGCGGGCGAGACGTACGAGCTCCGGGTTCACCCGGGTCTGGGCGTCGTCGACGAACAGGTCGTAGAGACGCTGCCCGGCCATGACGTGCTGCCAGAGCGGCACCGGCCGGTGCTCCTCGACGACGATCCGGGTGTCACCGCGCACGGTCGAGAGCCACTCGCCGAACTCCTCGGCGTTGCTCACCGTCGCAGACAGCGCGGCCACGGCGATGTGCTCCGGGAGGTGGATGATCACCTCTTCCCAGACGGCACCGCGGAACCGATCGGCGAGGTAGTGCACCTCGTCCATGACGACGTAGGCCAGGCCCTCGAGGGTGTGCGAACCGGCGTAGATCATGTTGCGCAGGACCTCGGTCGTCATCACGACCACGGGCGCCTCGCCGTTGACGGTGTTGTCACCGGTCAGGAGGCCGACCTTGTCGGCGCCGTACCGCTCGACGAGGTCGTGGAACTTCTGGTTCGACAACGCCTTGATCGGCGCGGTGTAGAAGCACTTGCGGCCCTCGCGCAGGGCGAGGTGCACGGCGAACTCGCCCACGATGGTCTTGCCCGCGCCTGTGGGCGCCGCCACGAGCACCCCGGCGCCGTCCTCGAGCGCGCGGCAGGCCTTGAGCTGGAACTCGTCGAGCTCGAAGTCGTAGAGACCGCGGAACTCGGCGAGCGCGGACGTCGAGTCGGCCGCCCGTCGACGGGACGCGGCGTAGCGCTCGGCGGGCGAGGTCATGCCCGCAAGGCTATGTCGTGGGCTCCCAGGACGACGGCACCAGGAGGCTCACGGCGGCGGGCACGATGTGGACGTCGACCGGCAACGGGCCGATGCGCTCGCCGTCGGCGTAGGCGATCTGGCCGGGGGCGTCGAGCCGCACGCTCGTCGCCGTGTGCTCGTGCACCTCGTCGATCTCGACGTGGGTCCCCTTGAAGACCTGCGGGAAGACGCGCAGGAAGCGCGGGGTCGAGACCTCGTCGAGGAAGATGAACGACAGGAGGCCGTCGTCCATCAGGGCACTGGGGCACACCTTCATGCCGCCGCCGTACGACGTGCCGTTGCCCACGGCGACGAGCATGCCCGTCTTCTCCATCCGCTTCTCGGTCGCGAGCCCCTCGTCGACGACCACGACGTAGGGCACCGCCTTGAAGCTGCGCAGCTCCGCGAGGATCGCCCGGAGGTAGCGCGCGTTGCCCGACGGCCACGTCATGACGTTGGCCCGCTCGTTGACCATCGAGTCGAAGCCGCTGGACAGCACGCCGAGGAACCAGCGGTCCACGCCGTCGGCCGACACGGCACGACCTGCGTCGACCCGGCGCCGCCGGCCCTGGACGAGCGCGTCGGCGATGACGTCGGCGACCTCGGCGGGCTCCTTCATCAGCCCCAACGAGCGTCCGTTGTCGTTGCCCGTGCCGAACGGCAGGATCCCCAGCGGGATGTCGGTGCCCGCGACGACCTGCAGGCAGAGGTGGACCGTCCCGTCTCCCCCGCAGGCCACCACCGCGGCGGTGGGCTCGGCGACGACGGCCGTGCGCAGCCGTACGAGGGCGTCGGACGCGTCGTGGCCGACCACCTGCACGACGTCGAACCCGCGGTCCTGCAGCCGCGCCACGGCAATCGGTGCGGCCGTCGAGGCCTTCCCCTTCCCCGAGGTCGGGTTCAGCAGCACGACGACACGCTGGGTACCAGTCACGCCGCCGGACTCTAGTCCGCCCGGGTCAGGTGATGTCGTCGTTCGGGGAGAGGTCGAGGGGGCTGGGGCGCAGGTCCTCGGGGTCGATGATCTGCTCCGGGAGGGTCGAGGCCTCGTCGTCGGAGAGCGGGCCGAAGCCTTCGCGGCGCTGCTTGCGGGCGCGGCGGGCGTCGTTGGCGAGCATCACGAGGAGCGCGACGAAGACGATCGCCATGAACGGCAGCGCGACCATCATCATCGTGAACGGGTCGGGTGTCGGCGTCGCGATAGCTGCGAAGGTGAGGCAGAAGACCACCAGCCATCGCCATGACTTCAGCAGCCGCTTGGCCGAGAGGACTCCGGCGAAGTTGAGCATGACGAGGATCAGCGGGATCAGACACCCGAAACCGAAGAAGAGCAGGATCTGGATGATGAAGCCGAGGTACTCGTTGACGTTGATGATGTTGGCGACGTTCTCGGGCGTGAAGCCGAGGAGCAGGTGGAGCAGCTGCGGCATCGCCCGGTATGCCACGGCAGCACCGAAGATGAACAACGGCGTCGCAGCCAAGACGAAGCCGTAGGCCCACTTCCTCTCGTTGCCGTGCAGGCCCGGCGCGAGGAACCGCCACAGCTGGTAGAGCCAGACGGGCGAGGAGATGACCAGGCCGGCGACCACGACGACCTGCAGCTGCAGGGTGAACGCGTCCGTGACGCCGCTGACCGACAGGACGACCGTCTTGCCCTGGGCCTTGGCCTCGTCGACGACGAGGTTGAACGGCGCCTCGATGAAGTGGAACAGCTGGTCGTAGAACCGCCACGCGATCGCCGAGCCCACGAGGATGGCGATCACGGCCCTCAACAGCCGGGTCTGGAACTCGCGCAGGTGCTCCATGAGCGTCATCGCGCCGTCCGGGTTGGACGGCTTGCGCGCCTTCTTCCCGCGGCGACCGGCGCTCACGTCACCGGTGACCACGGTGGTGGAATCCCCGTCAGGCGCGCGGAGCGCCGTCAGCCGGCGGCGTCACCGGCTGCGCGAGGATCTGCTCGCCCGTGACCGGGTCGACGAGGTAGCGCGGAGCCGCCTGCGGCTCGGCCTGGACCGCCGGTGCAGCCGGAGGGGCAGCCACTGCCTGGGTCGGGAGCGGGCCCGTCGAGGGGATGTCGTCGGTGCGCAGGCCCTCGGTCTCCGCCTTCAGGATGCGCGCCGAGCGGCCCAGCCCGCGTGCCACGTCGGGCAGTCGCTTCGCGCCGAACAGGAGGATCACGATGAGGATGACGATCCACACGGTTGGCTCACGCAGAAATGCCATCGAGCTGTCCTCACATCACGCGGTCCGCGCCGCGGAGGGTCTCCCGGCGTCCAGGACCACGATAACCCGACGGCAGGGGTCAGCGACCGTGGGACAGGGCCATGTCCTCGGCGATCGCGTCGTGCGTCTCGAGCCACAGGACCAGGTCGAGGAGGTCGTCGTAGCCGATCGGGCCGCCGTGGTGCTCCTCGCGGGCCTCGGCCGGGACGGCGATGCGGTCGACGTGGACGCCGGCGGAGGTGAGCAGCCGGACGACCTCGGCGTCGGCGGGCTTCTCGACGTCCTCGTGGCACAGCGGGCAGCCGAAGGCGTACGTACGGCGCGAGTGGCTCTCCTCGAGGGCCTCGACGACCTGGACGCGGACCTGGCGCGGGGTGAGGTCGACATCACCGCACATCGGACAGGTCGCCTTGATCGTGGCCATCGGAGCCTCCTCCCGGTCGTGCGTTCCCGACTGACACAGCAGGTGTCGGCACGACCTGGGGGGGTTCTTGAGCCTTGAGCGAGCACAGATCTCGACGAGGCCTGATCGGCCCGATCCCCCGTCCGGGGGAACCGGCCACGCCGGAGTCCGGACGGACCCGCCGGAGCGGCTCCCGGCAGGCGTACGTCGACGGCTCAGGAGGACGTGGAGTAGGCGGCCAGCGCCGCGCGTGCCTCGGCCCGGACCCGCTCGACGACGTCGGGGCGGTCGAGCACGGTCACCGAAGAGCCCAGCCGCAGGAGCAGCCGCACGAGCCAGCGCTCGTCGGCGACCAGCATGACCACCTGGAGCCTGCCGTCACCGAGCTCGGTGACGGACTCCACGGGGTGCTCCTCGGCGATCCAGGCGACCTCCGGGGCCAGCTCGAGGGTCACCGGGGCGCCCTCGGGTCGCAGAGCCCCGGACCCGAGGTCGACCGGGGCGGCGTCGTCGGGCACGACGGCGGGCTCCGGGAGCACGACCGCCTCCTCGATCCGGTCGAGGCGGAAGGTGCGGACGGCCTCCGCGCGACGGCACCACGCCTCGAGGTAGGTGCGGCCCTCGAGAGTGAGGACGCGCATCGGGTCCACGTCGCGCTCGGTGCGCTCGTCGAGGGCCCCGACGTAGGTCAGGTGCAGGGCCCGGCCCTCGGCCAGGGCTCGGGTGACCGCAGCGGAAACCTCGGGGTCGCTGGAGGTGTCGACGGCCACGGTGACGCCGTCGGCAGCGGTGAGCGCCTCTCCCGCAGCCGTCTCGAGCTTGGTGGTGGCCCCGGCGAGCGCGGCGCGGTCGTGCGGCCCGGGGACCTGCGCGAGGACCCGCAGCGCCACCAGGAGGGACGCAGCCTCGTCGGGCGAGAGCCGCAGCGGCCGGTCGAGGGTCTGGGCGTCGACGACGGTGATCCGGCCGTCCTCGTCCCAGAACTGGATGTCGACGAGGTCGCCGTGCTGGTGACCCGGTCGCCCGGTGCAGATGAGCAGCCACAGGTCGTTCTGCAGCTGCTCGGAGGTCACGCCGAAGTGCTGCGCCGCCTCGTCGACCGTGACGCCCTCGTGCGCGCTGAGCCACGGGACGAGGGCGAGCAGGCGCGAGAGCCGCGTGGCGGCCGTGTCGGGGCTGCGCCTGACCGCGCTCACGCCGGACCCTCCCCCGCCGCCACCGTGAGCCGGCGTACGACGGCGCTGCGCAGCGACTCGGGTGCGAGGACGACGGCGGCGGCGCCGAGTCCGACGACGTCGGCTGCGAGCGCCTCGTCGTCGGAGTAGGGCACCTCGAGCAGGTCTCCCGAACCGTCGGGAGTGGTCGAGACGGCCCGACGGCGAAGGCCGTGAGCGCGGCCCGGCACCACCCGGACGGTAGCCGTGAGGGATCCGGGGCGGGGAGCGGAGGCCGCGATCATGCCGACGACGTCGATCCCGTCGGGCACCGCGTAGGCACCCGGCTCTCCGACGGGCGAGGCCGTGCCCACCACCCGGGAGAGGCGGAACACTCGGGCGGCGCCGCGAGTGACGTCGTGGCCGACGAGGTACCAGTGCCCTCGACGCGAGGCGACGCCCCAGGGCTGCACCTCGCGGCCCTCGGGTGCGTCGTCGCCGGGCTTGCGGTAGTCGAACCGGACGGCCCGACGCGTCCGCACGGCTTCGAGCAGCACGGGGAACGACGGCTCGGCCGTCGCGATCCGGGTCTCGATGCCGACCGGGCCGTCGACGACGGCACCGGAGCCGAGCGCCTCGAGCTTCTGCACCGCGCGCTGGGCGGCGGGGCCGAGACTCGCCTGCTCCCAGACACGGGCCGCGAGGCCCAGCACCGCGAGCTCGTCGGCGGTGAAGTCGACCTCGGGCAGGGCGTAGTCGGCCGCCGCGACGCGGTAGCCCTCGATGCCGCCGACGCCGTCGGCGCCCTCGACCGTCTCCACCGGGACGCCCATGCTGCGCAGCTCGTCCTTGTCGCGCTCGAACATGCGCTCGAAGGCCTCCTCGGACGGGCTGTCCTTGTAGGCCTCGATCGCGTCGCGCAGGACGTGCTTGGGGACGGGACGCGAGGACGCCATCAGCGCGAACAGCAGGTTGAGCAGCCGCTCGGTGCGGTCCTTCTGGCTCACGGCGCCGTCGCCCCCCGCTGCGCTGACCGGCTCAGCGAACCGCGAGCAGGTCGATGACGAAGATCAGCGTCTGGCCGGAGAGCCGGTGACCGCCGCCGACGGGGCCGTAGGCCAGCTCCGGCGGGATCGTGAGCTGGCGGCGTCCGCCGACCTTCATGCCCGGGATGCCCTCCTGCCAGCCCGCGATGAGGCCGCGCAGCGGGAACTCGATCGGCTCCCCGCGGTTCCAGCTGGAGTCGAACTCGTCGCCGCTCTCGAACTCCACACCGACGTAGTGCACGAGCACGGTCGCGCCCGGGACCGCCTCGGCACCGTCGCCGACGACCATGTCCGCGATCACCAGCTCGGACGGGGCCTCGCCGCCGGGGAAGTCGATCTCGGGCTTCTCGCTCATGGCTTCTCCTGCCGGGGGTTCACGGTCGTACGGCGGACGGACGGGCCGACCAGGACGGTCTATCAGGGCGACGACACGATGTCGACGACGAACACGAGCGGCTCGTTGGCCTCGATGCCCGAGCCGGACGGCGGGTTGGCGCCGTACGCCTGGGCCGCGGGGATGACGAGGAGGCGGCGTCCGCCGACCTTCATGCCGGGGATCCCGTCCTGCCAGCCCTGGATGACGTTGGCGAGCGGGAACTGCGCGGGCTGGCCGGCCTTCCAGGAGGAGTCGAACACCTTGCCGGTGAGGCCGCCGACGCCGACGTAGTGCGCCGTCACCGTGGCGCCCGGCTTCACCTCGGCACCCGTGCCCACGGTGAGGTCGGACAGCGTCAGGGCAGACACCTTGGCGGTCTCGGCGCTGACCTTGACCACGGGCACCTTGCCGGCCTCGCCGGTCACGGTGACGCCCGCCGTACCGGTGACGTGCGGCCCGACGGTCGGGACCGGGGTCGGGACGAGGTCGACGACGAAGACCAGCGTCTCGTCGGCCTGGATACCCGAGCCGGACGGCGGGTTCGCGCCGTAGGCCTGGGCGCCCGGGATCACGAGGAGGCGGCGGCCGCCCTCCTTCATCCCCGGGATGCCCTTCTGCCAGCCCTCGATGACGTTGGCGAGCGGGAAGGTCGCGGGCTTCCCGCGGGACCAGGAGGAGTCGAACTCCTTGCCCGAGGCAGCGCCGACGCCGAGGTACTGCGCCGAGACGGTCCCGCCGGCGGCAGCCGCGGCACCAGTGCCGACGGTGAGGTCGCAGACGGTCAGGACGGTGGCCTTCGGCGTGTCCGAGCCGAGCTTGACGGTCGGCTTCGCGCTGAGGGCCCCGGTGACGGTGACGCCCGCCGTGCCGACGGTGTAGTCCGAGCTGCTCGGCGTGCCCGCCGGGCAGTCGCTCGTGGTGGCCGTGG
Source organism: Candidatus Nanopelagicales bacterium (assembly GCA_017882705.1). Taxonomy (GTDB): domain Bacteria; phylum Actinomycetota; class Actinomycetes; order S36-B12; family CAIYMF01; genus Longivirga. The sequence goes on from JADGOZ010000098.1 coordinate 26,411, forward strand.
AGCCGGACGCGCTGGCCGAGGAGCTGCTCGGGCTCGACGAGCCGCACGCGGTCAGGGCGAGGGCCGCGACAGCGACGAGGGCGGCGGGGGCGACAGAGCGTGCCAGACGGTGGTTCACGAGGGACGACCCTAACCTGGGAGGAGGACCCCGCCGGACACCAGGTCGACGGCGCGATCGCGTGGAGATGACACTTCGGTGACGCCCCGCCGACCCCCGAGGTTCCGCGGATCACGGCGGCGCACGTCACATCGAGGCGATGAGCTTCTCCACGCGCTCGTCGACCGAGCGGAACGGGTCCTTGCACAGGACGGTGCGCTGGGCCTGGTCGTTCAGCTTGAGATGGACCCAGTCGACGGTGAAGTCGCGTCGTCGCTCCTGGGCGCGCTTGATGAAGTCCCCGCGCAGCTTCGCCCGGGTGGTCTGCGGCGGGACCGACTTGGCCTGGAACACGTCGAGGTCGCGCGTCACGCGCGCGACGGCACCGCGGGACTCGAGCAGGTAGTAGAGACCGCGCGACCGGGTGATGTCGTGGTAGGCGAGGTCGAGCTGGGCGATGCGGGGGTTCGACAGGTCCATGTCGTGCTTGGCCATGTAGCGCTCGAGCAGCCGGAGCTTGATCACCCAGTCGAGCTCACGCTCGACGAGCGAGAGGTCGCCGGTCGACATGGCCGTGACCGAGCGCGTCCACAGGTCGACCACGCGCGAGTGGATCGACGTGGGGTCGTCGAGGAGGCCGCGTCGTCGGGCGAAGTCCGAGGCGCGCTCGAGGTACTCGGTCTGGATCTCCAGCGCGGAGAGCTCGCGGCCGTTGGCGAGGCGGACCGTCTTGCGACCGGTCGGGTCGTGGCTGATCTCGCGGATCGCGCGGATCGGGTTCTCCAGCGTCATGTCGCGCATGACGCTGCCGTGCTCGAGCATCCGCAGCACGATGTCGGTGGCGCCGACCTTGAGCATCGTGGTGGTCTCGCTCATGTTGGAGTCGCCGACGATCACGTGCAGGCGGCGGTAGCGCTCGGCGTCGGCGTGCGGCTCGTCGCGGGTGTTGATGATCGGGCGCGAGCGCGTGGTGGCGCTGGAGACGCCCTCCCAGATGTGCTCGGCGCGCTGGCTCACGCAGTAGACCGCGCCCCGCGGGGTCTGCAGCACCTTCCCGGCGCCGCACACGATCTGCCGTGACACGAAGAACGGGATCAGCATGTCGGCGAGCTTGGAGAACTCGCCGTGACGCCCCACGAGGTAGTTCTCGTGGCAGCCGTAGGAGTTGCCCGCGGAGTCGGTGTTGTTCTTGAAGAGGTAGACGTCTCCCGCGATGCCCTCCTCCTCGAGCCGCTTCTCGGCGTCGACGAGGAGGCCCTCGAGGATGCGCTCCCCCGCCCGATCGTGCGCGATGAGCTCCTCGATCCGGTCGCACTCGGCGGTGGCGTACTCCGGATGGCTGCCGACGTCGAGGTAGAGCCTCGAGCCGTTGCGCAGGAACACGTTGCTGGACCGGCCCCACGAGACCACACGACGGAACAGGTAGCGGGCGACCTCGTCCGGGGACAGGCGCCGCTGGCCCCGGAACGTGCAGGTGACGCCGTACTCCGTCTCGATCCCGAAGATCCGCCGGTCCACGGCTCAGCCCGGGCTCTCGTCGGGCTCGTCGTCGCTGTCGTCGTCGACGCCGAGCAGCTCGGCGAGCTTCGGGCCCTGGATCCGGCGGAACTTGCGCCGCGGACGCTCCCGGTCGAGCACCGCGACCTCGAGCTGCGCGGGCGTGAGCACGCGCGGCTCCTCGGTGCCGTTGCCCGACTCGGGCGCGGACCCGAGCAGCTCCACGGCCAGGCGCAGTGCGTCCGCCAGGTCGAGCCCCTCGGTCCAGCGCTCGCGCAGCTTCTCCGAGATCGCCTCGGCCGACCCGCCCATCGCGACGAAGCCGTGCTCGTCCCCGACGGACCCGTCGAAGGTGAGCCGGTAGAGCTGGTCGTCGTGCGGCGAGGCACCGACCTCGGCGACCACGATCTCGACCTCGTACGGCTTCTGCGTCTCGGTGAAGATCGTGCCGAGGGTCTGCGCGTAGGCGTTGGCGAGGCTGCGACCCGTGACGTCGCGCCGGTCGTAGGAGTAGCCGCGGAGGTCGGCGAGGCGTACGCCGGCGACGCGGAGGTTCTCGAACTCGTTGTACTTCCCGACCGCGGCGAACGCGATGCGGTCGTAGATCTCGGAGATCTTGTGCAGAGCGCGCGACCGGTTCTCCGCGACGAACAGCAGACCGCCGGAGTACTGCAGCACGATGACGCTGCGACCGCGAGCGATGCCCTTGCGGGCGTAGTCGGCCTTGTCCTTGATGACCTGCTCGGGCGAGACGTAGAACGGCATGCTCATGTCGGCGCTCCCCCTCAGCCGGTGATCGGCGCGACGGGACCGTCGGGCCGGTTCTGGCGGGCCGCCACGACGGCACGCACGATGGGATCGAGCTCGGACTCGGGCACCCGGCGGTAGCCGTCGGAGTCGACCACCGCGATGACGGGCAGGATGCCGCGGGCGAGATCGGGGCCACCCGTGGCCGCGTCGTCGTCGGCGGCGTCGTAGAGGGACTCGACCGCGACCGAGATCGCCTCGACCGGGGAGATGTCCTCGCGCCAGAGCTTCTTGAGCGCTCCGCGGGCGAACATCGAGCCGGAGCCGACGCTGTGGTGGCGGTGCTCCTCGTAGCGTCCGCCGGTGACGTCGTAGCTGAAGATCCGGCCGCCGCCGGTCTCGGGGTCGTAGCCGGCGAACATCGGGACGACGGCGAGACCCTGCATCGCCATGCCGAGGTTGCCGCGGATCAGGGTGGCGAGCCGGTTGGCCTTGCCGTCGACGGAGAGCGACGCGCCCTCGATCTTCTCGTAGTGCTCGAGCTCGACCTGGAAGAGCTTCACCATCTCCACCGCGAGCCCTGCGGTGCCGGCGATGCCGACGCAGCTCGACTCGTCGGCGGGGAAGACCTTCTCGATGTCCTTCTGCGCGATGACGTTGCCCATGGTGGCGCGGCGGTCACCCGCCATGGCGACGCCGCCGGCGAAGGTGAGCGCGACGATCGTCGTGCCGTGCACCGCGTCGACCGAGGTGCCGGGGGGCAGCGGCCGACCGGCCGGCAGCAGCGAGGGGTCGTGCATCGCGAGGAACTCGGCGAAGGACGACGACCCCGCCTGCAGGAACGCCGACGACAGCGACGACCCCCCGCTCGACCGGCGCACGGTGCTCACTGGCCACCCTTCTGGACGAACCCGCGGACGAACTCCTCCGCGTTGGTCTCGAGCGCCTCGTCGATGTCGTCGAGGATCGCGTCGATGTCGGCGTCGAGCGCATCCTTGCGGGCCGCGAGGTCGGTCGACGGGGCTGCGGCCTCGTCGACCTGCTCGTCGTCGGCCGAGCGCGACTTGTGCTGCTGCTCGCCGCTGTCACGAGTGGGCATGCCGACCTCCTCCACGTGCGCACCCGACGCTGCGCCGGGTCTCCCCGCCGACCCTACCCACGCGCCGTCGCGTGCGCCGAGCGACACCGGACGGCGCGCCGCCCTCAGCCCTGCTCGTTGAGCGCGGCCAGGAGGTCGCCCGCCGTGGGGCAACGGTCGAGGAGGTCGCCGACGTGCGCCTTCGTGCCGCGCAGCGGCTCCAGGGTCGGGACCCGCTGCAGCGCGTCGTGACCCGGGACGTCGAAGATGACCGAGTCCCACGACGCCGCGGCGACGTGCTCCGCGTAGCGCCGCATGCACTCGCCCCGGAACCAGGCCCGCGTGTCGGTGGGCGGGCGGTGGACCGCCGTGTCGACCTGGGCGTCGGTGGTGATCCGCTGGAGGGTGCCGCGTGCCTGCATGCGCTGCGCGAGCCCCTTGTCGGGGCGCACGTCGCTGTACTGCAGGTCGACCAGGTGCAGCCGGGCGTGGTCCCAGTCGAGGCCGTCACGGTCGCGGTAGCCCTGGAGCACCGCGAGCTTGGCGACCCAGTCGAGCTCGTGCGACAGGCTCATCGGATCGGTCTCGAGCCGCGAGAGCACCGACTCCCAGCGGTCGAGGACGTCGGCGGTCTGCTCGTCGACCTCGGAGCCCATCCGGTCCTCGACGTACTTACGCGCCTGCGCGAGGAACTCCAGCTGCATCTGCACCGCGGTGATGCGTCGGCCGGACGCCATCGTGACGAGGTGGCGCAACGACGGGTCGTGCGACACCTGGTGCATCTCGCGGACCGGCGCGTCCAGCACGAGGTCGACGTCGAGGGCGTCGTCCTCCAGCATCGCGAGCACGAGGGACGTCGTCCCGAGCTTGAGATAGGTCGAGATCTCCGCGAGGTTCGCGTCGCCGACGATGACGTGCAGGCGGCGGTACTTCTCCGGGTCGCAGTGCGGCTCGTCGCGGGTGTTGATGATCGGGCGCTTGAGCGTGGTCTCGAGCCCGACCTCGACCTCGAAGAAGTCGGCGCGCTGCGAGAGCTGGTAGCCGTGCTTGCGGCCCTCCTGGCCGAGCCCGACGCGCCCCGAGCCCGTCACGACCTGGCGTGAGACGAAGAAGGGCACCAGGTGCTTCACGATGTCGGCGAACGGCGTCGTGCGTCGCATGAGGTAGTTCTCGTGCGTGCCGTACGACGCGCCCTTGTTGTCGGTGTTGTTCTTGTAGAGGTTCACCGGCTGCGCGCCGGGGATCCGCGCGACGAGCTCCGTGGCGCGGGCCATGATGCGCTCCCCCGCCTTGTCCCAGACCACCGCGTCGAAGGGGTTCGTGACCTCCGGGCTGGAGTACTCCGGGTGGGCGTGGTCGACGTAGAAGCGCGCCCCGTTGGTGAGGATCAGGTTCGCGAGGCCGGGGTCGTCGTCGGTCAGCTGCGCGGGGTCGGCGTCGGCGCGCGACAGGTCGAAGCCGCGTGCGTCGCGCAGCGGGGTCTCCTCGTCGTAGTCCCACCGCGCCTTGATCCTGCCCAGCGCCGACATGTCACTGGCGTAGGCGTTGACCACCTGCGAGCTCGTGAGCATCGAGTTGACGTGCGGGTGCCCGGGCACGGAGATGCCGTACTCGGTCTCGATCCCCATGACGCGGTGCACGGTCATGGCACGAGCCTACGTCGTGACCAGGGTGCCT
>JADGOZ010000099.1 GCA_017882705.1 Candidatus Nanopelagicales bacterium
CAACATCGGCCACTTCGACAACGAGATCGACATGGCCGGGCTCACCCACGAGCCGGGCGTCGTGCGGGTGACCATCAAGCCGCAGGTCGACGAGTGGACCTTCGAGGACGGCCACTCGATCATCGTGCTGTCGGAGGGTCGTCTGCTCAACCTCGGCAACGCGACGGGTCACCCGTCGTTCGTCATGAGCAACTCGTTCACCAACCAGGTGCTGGCCCAGATCGAGCTGTTCACCAAGCTCGACGAGTACGAGCTCGGCGTCCACGTGCTGCCCAAGCACCTCGACGAGAAGGTCGCCCGCCTGCACCTCGACGCGCTCGGCGTCGGGCTCACCGAGCTGACCAAGAAGCAGGCGGAGTACCTCGGCGTCGACGTGGCCGGCCCGTACAAGCCCGACCACTACCGCTACTGATCGACCGCCGCATGACCGACCTCTCGGGTCCGGACGGCCCCGGCCTCCGACCCCCCGTGACAGGGGCGCCCTACCCGGGCGCCCCTGTCACGTATGTCGAGGCGGTCGCCGCCGGTCGGGCGCTGCGGGTGCCCCGGTGGGGGCTCGCCGACATCCTGATCGCGCTCGTGCTGGCCCTGGTCGTCCCGACGGTCGTGCTCGGGGTCGTGCTCTCGGCGGGAGCGGCTCGCAACGGGGCGCTCGTGCTGATGCTGAGCCTCACCCTCCCGTGGCTCGGCTTCGGGCTCTGGCCGATCGTGACCACCCGGCTCCAGGGCAACGGACCGACCCTGGATCTCGGGTTGAGCCTGAGACGTTCTGACGTCCTGTGGGGCATCGGCGGCGGCGCTGCGTGCTTCGTCCTGGGCACGCTGGTCGCCGCCGCGACCGAGCGGATCTTCGGCAGCTTCGACTCGGCGGCCGGCGACGCGCTGGCCAACACCGAGGGCTCCCGCTGGGTCGTCTGGGCGTTCGCGGCGTGCGCCCTGGTCGGCGCGCCGTTGTTCGAGGAGCTGTGCTTCCGCGGGCTGGCCTTCGCGGCGATCGCGAAGGCCACGTCGGCGCGCGGACTGCCCGCCGTGCCGTGGGCCACGATCGGGTCGGCGCTGCTGTTCGCCCTCGTGCACATGGAGCCGGTGCGCATCCCGCTGCTCTTCACGATCGGCCTCGTGCTCTCGCTGCTGCGCGCGCGCACCGGACGCATCGGAGCGAGCGTCATCGCGCACTCGCTCAACAACCTCGTCGCCGTCGTCGGCGTGCTCGTCTCCGTCGTCCTCACCTGACGGTCGCGAAGGCAACGCGTGCAACGCGTTTCTGCAACAGGGCGCGAATGTCCGTGTGGCGGACGAGGATCCATCGATGCCCCGAACGCGTCGTACCCTTGTCCCACCTCGACGAGAAGGACCGCGCATGACCACGACCGCTACCGACGTGCCCGCGTCGCAGCGGTCGCGCGCGTCCGCGTGGGTGCACATGCCCGGACTCGACGGTGTGCGCGCGATCGCCGTGACGGCGGTGCTGCTGTTCCACGCGAACCCGACCTGGCTGCCGGGCGGGTTCCTCGGCGTCGACGTCTTCTTCGCGCTGTCCGGTTTCCTCATCTCCTCGTTGCTCCTCGCGGAGCTCCGCGAGACCGGGTCGCTGCGCTTCGGCCGCTTCTACCTGCGCCGCGCCAGGCGTCTGCTGCCGGCTCTGTTCCTCGTTCTCATCGCGACGTCGGTGATCGCCTCGACGATCGCGCAGGACGCCGCGGCGCGGGTGCGCGAGGACGTCGTCGCCGCGTTCTTCTACGTGACGAACTGGTGGTACGTCCTGCACGGGCAGTCGTACTTCGAGGCCACAGGTCGCCCGCCGCTCCTGCAGCACCTCTGGTCGCTCGCCGTGGAGGAGCAGTTCTACCTGGTCTGGCCGATCCTGCTCTTCGGGCTCTGGAAGCTCGGGCGCGTCCGCGGCGTGCGCATCGGAGCCGCTCTGGGCGCCCTGCTCTCCACAGCGCTCATGACGTGGATCGCCGTCCGCGACGGGATGCCCGACGTGACCGACGCGAGCCGCGTCTACTTCGGCACCGACACCCACGCGATGACGCTGCTCGTGGGCGCGGTGCTGGCCACGGTGTGGACGCCGTCGCGCATCGGGTCGGTGCTCACGTCTCGCGGCCATCGCGCCATCAGCGTCGCCGGCTTCGCGTCGCTCCTGGCGCTCGTCGCCATCTTCTGGTTCGTCACGCCGCTGTCGTCGGCGCTCTTCCGCGGCGGCTTCCTGGTCGTGGCGCTGGTGAGCTCCGGTGTGGTCGCGTGCTCCGCCGTCACCGGAACTGCGTTCGCGGGGCTTCTGGCCCGCCAACCGCTGCGGTGGCTCGGCGAGCGGAGCTACGGCATCTACCTGTGGCACTGGCCGATCTTCATGGTGATGCGGCCGGGAATCGATCTCGATGCCGACGGACTCCCCGTGCAGGCGCTGCGGTTCGCGCTGACCTTCGTCGCCGCGGAGCTCAGCTACCGCTTCGTCGAGATGCCCATCCGCCGCGGTGCGCTGGGCCGTGCGTGGGCGAGCTGGAAGGCGCGCGGTCGCAACGGGTTCGGGATCCGTGCGGCGTTCGCCGTGCTCGCGACGACGGCGCTCGTCGTGGCTCTCGGCGCGGGGCTGAGCTCCGCGCACGAGCCGACCGTCGAGGACGCGCTCGGCGGCGTGTCGTCGGTGGGCGACGACCCGCTCACACCGGGTCCGACGCCGACCGGCGCTCCCTCGGACGGGCCCGGTTCATCCCCGTCACCGACGCCCTCGGCCTCCGGCTCGACGTCGACCGGCACGGTGTCGCCGGCGCCGTCGCCGAGTCACGTGCCCATGGTCCTGGCTGCCGGGGAGTCGGCGTTCGGGTTGCCGACGACGGCGGTCGGGGACTCCGTGATGCTGGCGGCGCGCAAGGCGCTCGCGTCGACGTTCCCGTCCTTCATGACCGTCGACGCGCACATCAGCCGACAGGCGTCGGAGATCTTCGACCGCATCCGCGCGCGCAAGGCCACCGGGCAGCTCGGGGACGTCGTGGTGATCCACGCAGGCACCAACGGCCCGATCAAGACCTCCGAGCTCGTGACTCTGATCGGGCAGCTCAAGGACCGGACCCGGGTGATCCTGGTGACCTGCCACGGCGACCGCAGCTGGATCCCGCAGTCCAACGCGGCGATCGCCGCGGCGGCCAGGTACTACGCCGGCGGCAACGTGCGCGTCGCCAACTGGGACGCGGCGGCGGCGGGCCACCGCGACTGGTTCTACGCCGACGGCATCCACACCAAGAGCGCCGGGAGCCAGGCGTACGCCGACCTCATCAAGGCGGCCATGTCGTCGTGACGGCTTCGCCGGCGGAGGCCTTCAGAGCCGGTACTTGTCCAGCGTCGCGGTGATCACGGCCGCGTAGGCGACCCGCCCGGGGCCGTTGAGGTGGATGCGGTCGGAGTAGAACCACCCCGGATGCCGCGCGGCCTGGGCGTTCCAGTCCACGAGAACGACCCGACCGTCCGGGTAGGCGGCCCTGCATTGCGTCAGGTGCATGATGTCGGGGGCGATCCATGACCGGGGCGCATGCGGCGTGACGAAGAACACGCGACGCGACGGGCCGGCGTGGTCGACGACCGCACGGCAGTCCGCGACCGCGAGCGTGCCGTTGGTGCCGAGGTGCACCACGAGATTGGCGGGGAGCGAGCCACGCGCCACGGCGAGGGTCACGAGGCCAAGCCCGGCGTGGAACTGCCGGCTCTCCACGGCGTCCACGGTCAGCCCACGTCGGACCAGCTCGGACTTCGCGCCCAGCATCACCGAGTCGCCGATGAGCAGCGTCCCCGGAGGCGCCGTCGGAGCCTGCACGGGGGGCGCCGCCGCAGCGGACGGCGTGACGGCTGCGGTGGGTGGTGCAGGCTCCGCCTGCCCGTTGGGCGCCGGGTTCGCGCCGTAGAGGTCGTGCCGGATCGTCACCGTCCCGCACGCCACCAGCGCCGTCGCGGCGACCGCGCCGGACACGGCGAAGCGGAGCGCACGGGGGAAGTTCGGCACGCAGCAACGGTAACCAGGCGTGCCGGTGATCCAGAAATCCGGCGTCCGGCTCTCGGCACACGCTCGCGGTCAGCGCGGGAGCGAGAACGGACCCTCGTCGGTGCGCGCCGACGAGTCGACCGGAGGAGGCGGGGGCGGCACGTACGACGGGATCCCTCTCGGTGCGGCGACGCCGCCCTGCGGGGCCGCAGCTGCGGCAGCGGGCCGCGTGGCGCGGCGCATCCGCTCGGTGAGGACCGTGAGCAGGTAGGTCTCGGGCGGCACTCCGGGCGGCGCCGACGGACTGACGTACGACGACACCTCGGCAGCGAGCTGGCGGCTCATCGAGACCCGGACCTCCGGGGCGATCTCGGGGGTGCGCGCGAGGAACTGGCGAGCCTGCAGCACGGTGACGTCGGGCAGCCGGGCGAGGTCGAGCGTGCCCGCCCATGCCTCCAGCGAGGGCGGCATGGAGTAGGCGAGCTGGTGCACCGCGCTGGCCGACGGCACGCGTTCGCGGATCACCACGGTGCCGGCGAAATGGTCGCCGAGCCGCTTGGCGCGGGTGGACACCAGTGCACTGATGAGGCCGACGGCGCCGAAGGACAGCCAGAAGTCCACGATCATGAACAGCGCGCGGACGAACGAGTGCCGGAACCGCACCGGGCCGCCGTCGTCGCGCACGACGCGGAGGCCCGCCGCGAGCTTGCCGAGCGACCGTCCGCGGGACAGGGTCTCCACCAGCGTGGGCAGGCCGACGATCACCACCACCACGCTGACGAGGGCGATGGCCTGAGCCGCGGCCCCGTCGACGTGGTCCGCGACGGCGCCGGTGATGAAGATGACCGCGACGAGCGCGGCCAGCTGGACGACCAGGTCGAGGGTCAGCGCGAGCGTGCGGCTCGGGAACTGCGCGAGCCGCAGGTCGAGCGCGACGGCCTCGCCCGTGACGGGCACGAGCGTGGTGTAGTCACCGGTCGGCGAGGACATCGCACTAGTGTCCCTGGGAACGGGTCCGGGACGGGAGGTGGCACGCGGTGGAGATCGATTCCTTCGTGGCCGCGCACCGTGCGGAGTGGGACCGGCTCGAGGAGCTCGCCACCCGACGCCGACGGCTGACGGGTCCCGAGGCCGACGAGCTCGTGGCGCTCTACCAGCGCACCGCGACCCATCTGTCGATGGTCCAGTCGTCCGCGCCCGACCCCGCTCTCGTGAGCCGGCTGTCGTCGCTCGTCGCCACGGGCCGCGCCGCGGTGACCGGTGCGAGCGGCGCGTCGTGGTCCGACGTGGCGCACTTCGCGCGACGGTCCTTCCCGGTGGCCGTGTGGCGCGCGCGCTGGTGGTGGATCTCGGTGGCGGCGGCGTCGGCCGTCGTCGCGTTCACGATCGGGGCATGGATCTCGCACAACCCCGACGTCGTGGCGACCATCTCGTCGCCGGAGGACCTCAAGGCGCTGGTCGACCAGAACTTCGCGGACTACTACTCCTCGAACCCTGCGGGGTCCTTCGCCTTCACGGTGTGGACCAACAACGCGTGGGTCGCGGCCCTCGCACTGGTCGGCGGTGCGCTGCTCTGCGTGCCGGGCGTCTACATCCTCTGGCAGAACGCGATGAACGTCGGGGTCGTCGGCGGCCTGATGGCCTACGCCGGTCGCCTCGACCTCTTCTTCGGCCTCATCACCCCGCACGGCCTCCTCGAGCTCACCGCGGTCTTCGTCGCCGGCGGCGCGGGCATCCGCCTGGGCTGGCAGATCGTCGCGCCGGGGCCCCGGCCCCGTCCGGTCGCGCTGGCGGAGGAGGGTCGCTCGACCCTCACGATCGCGCTCGGGCTCGTCGTCGTGCTCCTGGTCAGCGGGATCGTCGAGGCGTTCGTGACGCCGTCGGGCCTCCCGACCTGGGCGCGCATCGGAATCGGCGCGGTGGTCTGGCTCGCGTTCCTGTCCTACGTCGTCGTGCTGGGCCGTCGCGGCGTCCGCGAGGGCGACCTCGGCGACGTCAGCGACCGTGCCGCGATCACCGAGACGCTGCCGTACGCCGGCTGACACCTGGCCTTGACCTATCGACTGTCGATGGGCACACTCCGAACCAGGGCATATCGACAGTCGATAAGGGGAGTGGTTGTGGGTGCGAGGCGGAGCAGGTTCATCGGTCCCGGTGGGATCGGGCTGGTGAGCGCGCTGCTCCTCGTGCTCGGTGTGGTCGGGCTCGTCGGCGGCGTGGCCTACTGGGTCAACGGCCTCACCCACGTGCACGCCGCCGTCACCGTGCCCGTGCGCCTGCTCGCGGCCCCCGGGTCGCCGGTGCCCGACGCCGACCCCGAGCGAGTCCTCGTACCCGTGGCGGGTCTGCCGCCGGCTGCGTACGTGTCGGCCGACTCAGGCAATCTCGACCTGACCGCCTGGGATTCAACGATGCCCGAGCAGGCGCTCGCTCGCGCCGACACGCTGCTCCTCGGCCTCGCCACGGCGTTCGCGGCCTATCTCCTGATCCCGCTGCTGCGCTCGGTCCAGGAGGGGCATCCCTTCGACGACGGCAACGCGCGGCGCATCGCCGGTCTCACCGTCGCGCTGCTGGTCGCCGGCTGGCTGGGTCCGTTCCTGACCCGGGTCGGGTCGGTCCTCGTCATCGACCGGCTCGGGTTCGGCGGGGTCGGCGGGAGGCTCGACCCGGGCACGACACCCGAACTCGGTCCGCTGCTGCTGGCCGCGGTGCTGCTCGCGGTGCTCGCCGAGGCGTTCCGGCGCGGTGAGCAGATCAGCGCCGACGTGGACGGCCTGGTGTGAGCGCGGACGCCGCCGCGGTCGAGCCGCACCGCGTCGTGTGCCATCTCGACCGGCTTCTCGAGGAGCGGGGGATGACGCTGTCCGAGCTGTCCGAGCGGGCCGGCGTCACGGTGGTCAACCTGTCGGTGCTCAAGAACGACCGCGCCCGGGCGGTCCGCTTCTCGACGCTGACCGCCGTGTGCGACGTGCTCGGGTGCCAGCCCGGCGACGTGCTGAGCATCACCCCACCGCGCCGCTGACCGACCGTTGCTGGGCAGGAAGTGGGGGCTAGAGGCGGCCGGCGGACTTCAGGGCGAGGTAGCGGTCGGCGAGCCTCGGGGCGATCTCGTCGGGTCCGGCGTCGATGACCTCGACGCCGGAGCGCATCACGAGCTCGGTCATCCGATCGCGGTCGGCGATCGCCGTCTCGGCCGAGGCTGCGTCGTAGACGGCGGCGGCGTCGCCGCGCGAAGCGGCGAGCTGCTCGAGCCGTTCGTCGCGCACGGACGCGAGGGCGACCGTGTGCCGAGCCGCCAGAGCCGGGAGGAATGGCAGGAGCCCCTCGCGCAACGCAGATGGTTCGAGCGCGGTGAGGATCACGACGAAGGCGTGCTGACGGACCCGGGCGTTGATCGCCGAGACGAGACCGTGCGCGTCGGTCTCGACGAGCAGCGGCTCGACGTCGGACAGCGCGCGGGACATGCGCGGCAGCAGGTCTCCGCCGGTGGCACCGCGGACGTCGGCGCGCACCGCGCGGTCGAAGGCCAGCAGGTCGACGCGGTCACCGGCCCTGCTCGCCAGTGCGCCGAGGAGGAAGGCCGCGTCCATCGAGGCGTCGAGGCGAGTGCCGTCACCGACCCGCGCGGCCGACGTGCGCGCGGTGTCGAGCACGATCAGCACGCGCCGGTCGCGCTCGGGCCGCCACGTCCGCACCATCACGTCGGACGCCCGCGCGGTCGCGCGCCAGTCGATCGAGCGGACGTCGTCGCCGATGACGTACTCGCGCAGCGAGTCGAACTCCGTGCCCTGGCCGCGCACCATGAGCGCCGTACGCCCGTCGAGCTCGCGCAGCCGTGCGAGCCGTGACGGCAGGTGCTTGCGCGACGGGAAGCCGGGGAGCACCTGCACGCCCCACGGGACGGCGTGCGACACCTGGCGTCCCGCGAGCCGCATCGGGCCGAGCGACCGGACGGTGACGAGGTCGGGTCGCCTCTCGCCGCGCCGCGTGGGTCGCAGCACGGCGGCGACGCGTACGACGCGCTCCGGTGCGAGCGCCAGCGCGTGACGCGTCACCGCGACCCCGGCTGTGGGCGCCCACGCGTCGCGCAGCACGCCCCGGACGACGCGCGGACCGTCGTTGCGCACCGCCAGCGTGACGACGGCCTCCTCGCCGATGCGCGTCGTGCGGTCGCCGCTGCGCGCGAACGACAGCCGTCGCGGCGACCCGGCGAGCGAGGCGTCGATCGCGAGCAGCAGGACGAGCGCGATGTCGAGCAGCAGCACGACCGCGAGCGACCGCGCGAACACCGCGACGGGCACGGTGAGCAGCAGCGCGAGCAGCGCGGCGCGTCCGGTGACGACCATCGGTGTCCCTACGCCGTCAGCGCGGTGTCGGGACGGTGGCGAGGATGCCCTCGAGGACGGCGTCCGTCGTGACGCCCTCGAGCTCGGCCTCCGGCCGGAGCGACACGCGGTGGCGCAACGCCGGCCGGGCGAGCGCCTTCACGTCGTCCGGCGAGACGTAGTCGCGACCCGAGAGCCAGGCCCACGCGCGCGCCGTGCTGATGAGGGCGACCGCGCCGCGGGGCGAGACGCCGAGGCGGAGCGAAGGACTCGTCCGCGTCGCGCGGACGAGGTCGACGACGTACGCCGACACCTCGGGCGCGACGGACACGCGCGACACCTGCTCGCGCGCGGCGGCGAGGTCGGCCGCCCCGGCGACCGGCCGCAGGCCGGCACCGGCCAGGTCGCGCGGGTCGAAGCCGCCGAGGTGGCGCTGCAGCACGCGGAACTCGTCGTCGCGCGAGGGGAGGTCGACGGTGAGCTTGAGCAGGAAGCGGTCGAGCTGCGCCTCGGGCAGCGGGTAGGTGCCCTCGTACTCCACCGGGTTCTGGGTGGCGGCGACGATGAACGGGTCGGGCAGCGGTCGCGCCGAGCCCTCGACGGTGACCTGGCGCTCCTCCATCGCCTCGAGCAGCGAGGCCTGCGTCTTCGGCGGCGTGCGGTTGATCTCGTCGGCGAGGAGCAGGTTCGTGAAGACCGGGCCGGGCTTGAACGAGAACTCCGCGCTCCGGCTGTCGTAGACGAGCGAGCCCGTGACGTCGCCGGGCATGAGGTCCGGCGTGAACTGGATGCGCGTGCTCTGCAGGTCGAGCGCCGTGGCGAGGGCGCGGATCAGCAGCGTCTTCGCCGTGCCGGGCACGCCCTCGAGCAGCACGTGACCGCGGCACAGCAGCGCGATGACGAGCCCCGTGACGACGGAGTCCTGCCCCACGACTGCCTTGCCCACCTCCTCGCGAAGCGCCAGCAGGGCCGCGCGCGCGGGGTCTTCTGCGTGCTCGTGTGTGTCGGTCATGAGTGGCGAACCTCGTTCTCCAGTGCGTCGAGCGCGTCCGCGAGCCCGGCCAGGCCCGCGTCGTCGATGGGGGAGGATCCCGGGGTCAAGACGGCCGCGACCTCGGTCGCGGGTCGTCCGGTGCGTGCGCTGACCGCGGCCACCACGACGTCGGCGCTCGCGCTCCGCGGCAGCGCGAGGCGGGCACGGACTCGCGTGAGCGTCGCCGCGACCAGCGCGTCGGACGCGCGGTCGCGGGCGTGGCCGCGGCGGTAGAGCCGCGCGCGACCCTCCACCGACTCGGTGGCCCGCACCACGACCGGCAGCGGCTCGACGACCACGCGGCCGAGCCGACGACCGCGCCACCAGACCACGACGAGCATCGCGAGCACGAGCTGCAGGAGCGCCCAGCGCACCCATGACGGCACGAGGTCGCCGATGCTCACGTCGCCGCTGTCGGCGAACTGCTGCGGGTCGGAGGCCGACGGGAGCCACCACACCACCGTGTGCGTGCGACCCAGCGTGCCGAGCGCCATGGCGGCGTAGCCCGACTCGCCGAGGTGCTTGTTGGTGAGGCCCTCGGCCATCCCGACGAGCGTCACGACACCGGTCGCGCCCGCGACACCCGTCGCGCCGCCGCGTCCGGTGTCGACGACCCCGCCGCCCCAGCAGGAGGAGAGGTCCGACCGCCCGGTGGAGTAGGTCGCCCCCGATGCGGGCAGCCCGCCGGTCCGCGTCGCGACGTACCAGTCGCAGCCGGGCGCCACCTCGTCGGTGGAGACGCGGAAGCCGGACACCGACGCCCACGGGGCATAGGCCGAGACGAGCACGTCGTCGGGCTGCACCAGCACGGTGTACGTCGCCGCCGCGGACTGCACGGTCTGGAGCATCCGGTCCGACAGCGGCGCGGTGGGCGCGATGAGCAGGGTCGTGTCGGGTGCCCTCGTGACGGCGTCGGCCGCAGCCCGCGCCGTGGTGACGCGCACGACGGTGACGCCCTGGTCCTGGAGAAGGACGGCGAGGGCGTGCGAGCCGGTCGGGTCGGTCGCGTCGGGATCGAGCAGCCCGACCGTGCGGCTGCTCTGGACGAGCGCGAGCAGCAGGGCGCCAAGGACCACCAGGGCGCCGATCACGATGATCCCGCGGTTGGTGCGCAGCCGCTCCCGGACGGTGGGGGTGCGCACCGCGGCGACGTGGCGGTCGAGGACCGTCATCGGGGCACCGCCGTCAGGCCGGGTGCGCCGGAGCGGTCGCCAGGACGCGCCGCGGCGACGGCGTCGTCGACCGCGACGAGGCGGGAGTAGGACGACGCGTCGGCGGTGCGTCCGCCGTACCAGACGTCGTCGAAGAGCCGGGCGGCCGCGCGCAGGTCGCCCGCGACGGCCGGGAGGGCGCGTCCGGCGTCCCGTGCGATCTCGTCGGCGGTGCGACCGGGCCGCACGTCGACCAGGCCGCGCTCCTCGACGTCACGGACGACGGCGCGCAGCCGGGCGCGCACGGCCTCGGCCCAGGCGCCGGAGGACGCGAAGCGCTCCGCCTCCGCCCGGAAGTCGGCGGCCGTGCGCTCGGCGCCGGAGAACAGCCCGGTCGAGGCGGGGCCGCGGGTCAGCGCGCCGGCGCGGCGCCGGACCACCACGACGACGATGACGACGAGCGCCACGACGCCGAGGATCCCGAACCAGCCGAGCGGTGACGACCCGCCGACCGTGTCGAGCAGGCGGGCGATGCGGTCGAGAACCCAGCGGAGCACCTTCTGCGCCCAGGGCTCGTCGTCGCCGGTGTAGCGCGGGTTGGCGAGCTCGATGCGGGCGAGGCGCGCAGCCTCGTCGCGCCCGAGGGTGATCGGGACGTCGAGGGGCACTCGGCCCGTGACGACGAGGAACGGCACGGGACGGTCAGCCCGGGAGCCCGGCGGCGCGGGCGAGCTCGATGTCGAGGGCTTCGCGCCGGATCCGGCGGTCGATGTAGAGGAGCGAGACGATGCCCGAGGTGAAGGGCAGGACGACGGTGCTCGAGACGAGTGTGGCGAGCGACGTGGCGAGGGTGTAGGTGAGCGGGAGCTGGCCGTTCTCCAGGCTGCCGATCGAGGCCACCGCGCCGACGAGCGCGAAGGGGATGGCCAGCACCGACGACACGATCCCGGCGAGGATGCTGCCGAGCAGGTAGATCCCGAACGTGCGCCACCAGGAGCTCTGCACGAGGGTCCAGGACCGGCGCATCGACTGCGTCACGCCGGCGTTCTCCAGGATGAGCGCCACCGGTGCCAGCAGGAGCCTGATGTAGACCCACGTCACGAACGCCACGACGCCGAGGCCGATGACGACGCCGACGAGGATGCCGAGCCCGAGCGAGGCCTGCGACAGCGCCCAGCCCACGAGCACGGCGAGCAGGATGCCGACGCCGAACATCGCGCCCACCGTGACGGAGATGAGCAGGGTGAGGCCGAGCAGCGCCCAGAACCGCTTCTTCGTCCGCTCCCACGCCTGGGACGCCGTGACGCGACGGCCGAGGACGGCCTGACCCATGACGACGGTCAGGAGCCCGGTGGCGATCACCCCGAGCACGGCGCTGACGACGTACTGCACCATCGTCGCCGACGCGGACCCGAGGCTCCCGGCGAAGGCGTCGGCGGGTGTGGTCGCGGCGGCGCCGACGGCGAACGAGCGCGAGGTGGCGGCGAGCGCGACGAACTGGAACAGCGCGATGACCAGAGAGATGACGGCCGAGATGCCGAGCACCGTCTTCGGGTCGCGCCGGATGTAGCTGATCGCGCCGTCGAGGATCTCGCCGAGACCGAGCGGGCGCAGCGGCACGACGCCCGGCTTCGGCGCCTGCGGGACGGCGCCCCACCCGCCGACGCCGGGCAGGCCGACGCCCTGCGGTGCGCCGTACCGCGGTACGGCGTACTGCGGTGCCGAGGACGGGGGCGTGCCCTGTCCCGGTGCTGCGCCAGGAGCGGGGGCGTAGGCCGGGGCGCCGGGCACCGGCGTGCTGGGCGAGCTCCACGACGGTGCGACGGGGAGGACCGGGGGCGGGAGGGTCGGATCGACCGTGGTCTGCCGCGGCGCGACGGGCGCGGTCTCGGCCGGGGTGATGAGCGTGGGCGTGCTGTCGGCCGCGGGCCAGCCGGAGGAGTCGCCCGTCGGCAGGGACCAGTCGGGTGCCGACGGCGCGCCGGTGACCGGGTCGACGGGTCGCTCGCCCGGCTCGTCGTTGCGGGTCTCGTCGCTCATGCGCCCTCGCGGTCCTCTCCGAGCCGGCAGGACCGACGGCTGCGCCCGTGCCGGCCCTGCTCCGATCGTGCCACGGGGCCGCTGAGCACGTGGGGACGACCCGCTGCACCGTCCGGGGGAACGCCACGAGCGGCTCGGACGTCGGAGACTGCGGACGGCCTCGTGGGCGCGTCACACGGACTCATCACCCAGGAGCGACGATCATGCAGACAGCGAGCTGGGGCGTCCGCCTCCGCCCGGACCTGACGGGTGCGACCATGAGCGGTGTGAAGGGTCGAGTCCTTGTCGTCGACGACGACACCGCGCTGGCGGAGATGCTGGGGATCGTGCTGCGCACCGAGGGCTTCGAGCCGGTGTTCTGCGCCGATGGCGCCCGCGCGCTGGCCGTGTTCCGCGAGACGAAGCCCGACCTCGTGCTGCTCGACCTCATGCTCCCCGGCCGCGACGGCATCGACGTCTGCCGCTCGATCCGGGCCGAGTCCGGTGTGCCGATCGTCATGCTCACGGCGAAGACGGACACGGTCGACATCGTCCTCGGCCTCGAGAGCGGTGCCGACGACTACGTCGTGAAGCCCTTCAAGCCGAAGGAGCTCGTCGCACGCGTGCGCACGCGCCTGCGGCGTACCGACGCGACGTCCCCGGAGTCGCTCACCATCGGTGACCTGCAGATCGACGTCGCCGGGCACGCGGTCAAGCGCGACGGCGAGCCGATCTCCCTGACACCGCTCGAGTTCGACCTGCTGGCCGCGCTCGCGCGCAAGCCGTGGCAGGTGTTCACCCGCGAGGTGCTGCTCCAGGAGGTGTGGGGCTACCGCCACGCCGCCGACACCCGCCTGGTCAACGTCCACGTCCAGCGGCTCCGTTCCAAGATCGAGCACGACCCGGAGCGTCCGCAGATCGTGGTCACGGTCCGCGGCGTCGGCTACAAGGCGGGCCCTCCGTGACCCTCGTCCCCGTGCGGGGTGTCCCCGTGACGGCGCGGGTGCCGTGATCGCATGAGTCGCTGGTCGGACCTGCGGCAGCGCATGGCCGTCGTGAGCCGACCACCACGGGCGTGGCGATCGTCGGTGTCGCTGCGCGTCGTCGTCACCACTCTCGCCCTCTCGTTGCTCGTGGTCGGTCTCATCGGGGTGCTGCTCGTCGGCCGCATCACCTCCGGGCTGCTCGATGCCAAGGAGCGCGTATCGGTCGCCGAGGCACAGGTCGGTGCGGCGGAGGCGCAGAGCCTGCTCGACGCCGCCGACACGGGCGCGTCGACCCAGTCCGCAGCCGCCCTGGTCGAGAACGTCGTCAACACGCTCAAGGCGCGGGCGGGCAGCCCGCCGCTGTTCGAGGTGCTCATGCTCGCCACGCCGCCGAGGACCGGCGACGCCCCCGAGTTCCGTACGGCGGCCTCCGAGACGAGCGTGCCGCGCGAGCTGCGCGAGGCCATCCAGCGCGACGCGCGGCAGTCGTGGACCTACACGACCGTGCAGTACGCCTCGACCGACCGCCAGGACGTGCCCGGACTCGCCGTGGGCTCGCCGCTGACGGTTCCGAAGGTCGGCCAGTACGAGCTCTACTACGTCTTCCCGCTGACCCAGGAGCAGGCGACGCTCGACCTCGTGCAGCGGGCCGTGCTGCTCGTCGGGATCCTGCTCGTCCTCACCCTCGGCGGCATCGCCTACGTCGTGACGCGCCAGGTCGTGTCGCCGGTGCGGCTCGCCGCACGCACGGCGGAGCGGTTCTCCGCGGGGCACCTCGCCGAGCGGATGAAGGTCAAGGGCGAGGACGATCTCGCGCTGCTCGCGACGTCGTTCAACGAGATGGCCGCCAACCTCCAGCTGCAGATCAACCGGCTCGAGGCGCTGTCGCGCCTGCAGCAGCGGTTCGTGTCCGACGTGTCGCACGAGCTGCGGACGCCGCTGACGACGGTGCGCATGGCGGCGGACCTGCTCTACGAGTCCCGTGACGGCTTCGACCCCGCCACGGCGCGCAGCGCCGAGCTGCTGCAGAACCAGCTCGACCGATTCGAGGCCCTGCTCGCCGACCTGCTCGAGATCAGCCGCTTCGACGCCGGTGCTGCGGTCCTCGACCCCGAGCCGGTCGACTTGCATGCGCTCGTGGACCGTGTGGTCGACGTGGCGGCACCGCTCGCGGAGCGCAAGGGCTGCGAGCTGCGGGTCGTGGCGCCCGACGAGTCATGCCTCGTCGACGCCGACGCGCGTCGTATCGACCGGGTGCTGCGCAACCTGGTGCTCAACGCCGTCGAGCACGGCGAGGGACGCCCCGTCGACATCACGATCGGCTGCAGCGACGAGGCCGTGGCGGTGGCCGTGCGCGACCACGGCGTCGGCCTGCGTCCGGGGGAGTCCTCGCTGGTGTTCAACCGCTTCTGGCGCGCCGACCCTGCGCGCGCCCGGTCCATCGGGGGCACCGGACTCGGGCTCTCGATCGCTCTCGAGGACGTCCGGCTGCACGCGGGATGGCTGCAGGCCTGGGGTGCCCCGGGCGACGGCGCCAACTTCCGCATGACCCTGCCGAGGACGGCCGACAGCCACCTCAGCGAGTCGCCCCTCCCGCTGGAGCCGGCCGATGCCGGGCCGCGAGTGCAGACGAACCTGGCGACTCCCTACCGCTCGCCGCGACGCGAGGAGGTGCCGCGATGAGGATCGTCCGCACCGGTGTCCTCGTCGCCCTGGCGCTCGCGCTGACCGCGTGCGCGGGGGTCCCGTCCTCCGGACCGATCCAGCAGGGGCCCGTCGTCGCTCCCGCGGGCGAGGACCAGCTGATCGCGAGGATCGCGAACCCGCCGACCGCGGGCATGACACCGGAGCAGGTCGTGCGCGGCTTCCAGGAGGCCACGGCGAGCCCGGACGCGAAGTACCAGATCGCCCGCATGTACCTCACGCCCGCGGCCAGCGCCGCCTGGGACCCGTCGAGCGGCGTGCTGATCTACGACAGCAGCGGCCTCACCCTCACGAGTGGCACCTCGACCGTGGATGCCGCCGGGCGGGCGTCGGGCACCATCGGCTCCACGGGCGAGTACTCCGTCGCCGCGCCCGGCACGCCGTTGTCGACGTCGTACGGCATGCAGCGCATCGACGGGGAGTGGCGCATCTCCGCGCCGCCCGACGGTCTCGTCCTCGGCGCGGCCGACATCGAGCGTGGCTACCGCTCGTACGACCTCTACTTCTTCGCCCGCGACTTCAGCGTGCTCGTGCCGACTCCCGTGACGGTCCCGCTGAGCGGGTCGGGGCTCGCGACCCTGCTGGTCCGCACTCTCGTCGGCGGTCCCACCCCGTGGATCGCCCCCGCGGTGACGACGGCGTTCCCGGAGGGCACCCGGCTCACGGTCGAATCCGTCCCGGTCGTGGACGGCATCGCCCAGGTGGACCTCACGCCCGAGGTCCTCCGCGCGGACGACACCACCCGGCAGAAGCTGTCGGCGCAGCTGGTCTGGACCTTGCGCCAGCTGCCCGACGTGACCGCCGTGCAGATCACCGTGAACGGCCAGCCGCTACCGGTGCCGGGCGTGGCGTCGGTGCAGCCGATCAGCTCCTGGTCGATCGTCGACCCCGACGCGCTGTCGACCCTCGCGCTCGGCCACGCGGTCGACAAGCGCGGCATCCTCGCCATCGGCACCGACTCCGCCGTGTCGGTCGCCGTGAAGATCAAGCCCGACCTCGTCCTGCCCGGTGTCAGTCTCGACTCGGGCCGCGTCGCCGGCCTGTCGGCCGACCGCCGCTCGCTCTACGAGGCTCGACTCGTCGACGGCGCGGTCGCGGCACGTCGCTACACGGGCACCGCTCTGTCCCGTCCCTCGTGGGACTGCACAGGGGCGATCTGGGTCGTCGACCGCGGCGTCGGGCTCGTGATGGTCAAGGACGGCAAGGCCACGAAGATGCCGATCGTCGAGGCCCAGGGCGTCACCGACGCGAGCCTCGTCGCGGCCTCGGTCTCCCGTGACGGCACCAGGATCGCGCTGCTGGTCGCCCGGGGCACGCGGGTGGAGCCGCTGCTGGCGCGCATCGAGCGCAGCGGCGACTCGGTCCGGGTCGCCTCGCCGCGTCGCGTCGACAGCGTCCTCACCGAGGCCCTCGACCTCGCCTGGGCCGACGCCGGCACGCTCGCGGTCCTCGGATCGTCCGGTGCGTCCTCGCTCGAGGTGCTCCTCCTCGACGTCGGCACGTCGCGGCTGCGCCGTATCGCCGCGCGCAGCGGCTCGGTCACGATCGCGGCGGCGCCCGGGGCCGATCACCCGATCCTCGTCGGCGCGGGGGCCTCGATCTACCGCAACGCCTCGTCGAGCTGGACGAGGGTCACCGACGGTCTCTTCCCGGTCTACCCCGGCTGACCGGCACGTCGCTGGGGACGACGTCGGCACGTGGCGGACGACGTCGGTGATGCTCGCGCGGTGCCGTCCGACCCGCTTCCCGCGCTCGGCGTCGCGCGCCCGTGCGCGGGGTGCCGGGGCCCCGGCGGACCGTGGTGCCGATCCTGCTCGGCGACGGTCGCTGGGCCGGCGGCGTACGCCGAGCTGCGCCCCTGGCCGGACGGACTGCCGCCGGTGACCGCGAGGGCGGTCTACGCCGGTCCGCTCCGCGAGGCGCTGGTGGCGTTCAAGGACCACGGCCGCTGGTCGCTGCGGCCGTCGCTCGGGGCGGCGCTCGGGGTCGCGGTGGCGC
>JADGOZ010000100.1 GCA_017882705.1 Candidatus Nanopelagicales bacterium
AGGTCGACATCCTCACCGCGCAGCTGGCCGACTTCCAGCCCGAGGGCGGCCACGCCCCCCTCGCGGTCGACGCGGCGCCGTACGGACGGATGCTGCCCGGCATCCGCGGGCTCCGGCTGAGCGTCCTGCGGGTGGATGCCAAGTTCAAGTACGACGACGCCAACCCGGTCGAGCACCGCGAGCGCGTCATCGACCGCCTCGGGCAGCGCGACCACGGCCTCGACTCCGGCGCGGCAGCCCAGCAGCGACGGCGCCTGGCCGCGATCGGAGACTGGCAGTCCTACCGCAAGGGCTGACCAGGCCGGTTCAGCGAACGGCTCAGGGCCGTTCCTGCACGGTGGACGGGTAGAGGTCCTTCGACGGCGTGCGGATGCCCCGGAACTCCCAGTCGCCGCCGAGCGCCGTCGACACGACCTCCTCGCTCTCCGTCGGCTGTGCGCCGACGTCGGTGCGGATCGGGGTCGGTCCGGTGACGACGTGGTTGGAGAGTCTCCCCAGGCCGTCGACCTCGACCTCCACGAAGTCTCCCGGCTGCACGGGGCGGGAGTGCGCCGGCGTCCCCGAGAAGAGCAGGTCGCCCGGCGAGAGCGTGATCGTCCGGGCGATGTCGGCCACGAGGTAGTGCATGTCCCACTCCATCTCGTCGGTCGAGGCCTCCTGCTTCACCTCCCCGTTCACGAGGGTGCGCAAGGTCTTTCCGCGGAAGTCCCAGTCGGTGACCAGCCCGGGGCCGACCGGGGCGAGGGTGTCCGAGCCCTTGACGCGCAGCATCGAGCCGGCGTCGGTGTCGCGGAAGTCGTGCAGGCCGAAGTCGTTCCCGATCGTGTACCCGGCGATGTAGTCAGCGGCCTCGGCGGGGGAGACGTTGCGGCAGGTGCGGCCGATCACGATGACGATCTCGCCCTCGTAGTTCAGCCACCGGCAGCCCTCGGGCCGGACGACCGCGCCCCGGTGGCTGTTGAGCGCCGTGACCGGCTTGTGGAAGTAGGTCGGTGCCGCCGGGAGCTTCGTCATGAACTCCTTGGTCCGGCTGTCGTAGTTGAGGTGGACCGCGATGATCTTCGTCGGCTCGGTCGGCGGCAGGTGGTGCGCGTCGTCGACCGCCACCTCGCGCCCGTCGGCCGCGACCAGCGTGTCGCCGTGGCGGACCGTCTGGACGGCGGACCCGTCGAGCAGGATGCGGCGGTACTCGGTCACGGCGTGCCCTTCGTAGCGGCTGACGGGTCAGGCGGTCCAGCCGGCGTCGGGCCGGTCGAACCAGAGGTGCACCTGGCCGGTGCCGATGGAGTTCTCGTACTCGCTGTAGGGGCGCGACGGAGCCGTGACGGCGCTCTCGCCGAGGGCCCCGATCATCTGCAAGTAGTGGCAGAACTTGGCCTCGGGCCGGTACCTCAGGAAGTCCGGCATCGTGTCGAGCACGCGCGCGTGGTCGCCCTCGGCGAACCATGCCATGCGGTCCAGGTCCGCGGCGTACGCCTCGGGGCTGAAGATGTGCCGGGGGTCGGCCGCCTCGTGGCTGCGCAGCGTCCGGAGCGGGTGGAACGTGTGCGACAGGGCGCCGGACGCGAGGAGCAGCACCTTGCGGTCGGTCGCCGCGATGGCGTCGCCCAGCGCGCGGCCGGAGCGGAGGAAGTCCTCGGTGTCGCCGGTCTGGCACACGCTCATCGAGATCCAGCGCTTGTCGAGACCGCGACCGAGGTAGTGCCAGAGGTTGATGGTCGCGTAGAAGATCGGCAGGTAGGCGTCGTCGATCGCGGTCACCCAGGTGTCGCGCTTCTCGCTGGCCGCCTCGGCGGCGCGGGCGAGCTCAGGGTCGCCGGCGAAGTCGTAGGGGATGCGGCACATCCCGCGCGGGAGCTCCTCGGAGGTGAAGAGCCCGGCGCGGCGGTCCTGGGCGGTGACGACGAACTCCACGGTCGTCGCCCAGTGGCTGTCGAGGACCACGACGGTGTCGTAGTCGAGGGTCTCGAAGACCTCCCGGCGCAGCCGCTCGAGCCCGGGCACGAGGGAGAAGTCCTCGCCGCCGTTGAGCTCACGACGCGTCTGCTCGGGGAGCATGATGGTGGGGACGTGCGCGAGCAGCCCCGCGCCGACAACCTCGCCCATGGTCAGGACCATCCTTTCGGAGCGAACACCGAGTTCTTCACGTCGCAGTAGAAGTCGAACGACCAGGTGCCGCCCTCGCGGCCGATGCCGGACCGGCCGCTGCCGCCGAAGGGCGCCGCCAGGTCGCGCACGAAGAAGCAGTTGACCCACACCGTGCCGGCACGCAGCTGGGCGGCGACGCGTGCGGCGCGGCCCTCGTCGCCGGTGACCAGGGTCGCGGCGAGACCGAAGTCGGTGTCGTTGGCCATCGCGACACCCTCCGCCTCGGTCCCGAAGGTCTGCAGCGTCAGCACCGGGCCGAAGACCTCCTGGCAGGTGATCTCCATCGTGGGGGTCACGCCCTCGAAGACGGTGGGCAGGTAGTAGAAGCCGCCGGTCGCGTTGTTGAGGTCGTGGTTGGGCGCTCCCCCGATGAGTACCCGCGCCCCGTCGGCGACCGCCCGCTTCACGAAGCCGTCGACCCGGTCCAGGTGCGCCTTGCCCACGAGCGGGCCGATGTCGGTCGTCTCGTCCCGGGAGTCCCCCTGGGTCACCGTCGCGACCCGCGCGAGGAACCGCTCGCGGAACTCGTCGGCGATGCTCTCCTGCACGAGGATGCGGACCGCGGCCAGACAGACCTGGCCGGAGTTGTCGAGCTGCTCGACCGCGAGGTCGACCGCGAGGTCGAGGTCGGCGTCCGACAGCACCAGCAGCGGGGACTTCCCGCCGAGCTCGAAGCTCACCGGGGTCACGTTGGCGGCGGCCGAGGCGCCGATCCGCTGGGCCGTGGGGACGGATCCGGTGAAGCAGATGCGGCGGACGTCCGGGTGCGCGACCAGCGGTGCGCCCGCCTCGGTCCCCAGCCCCTGCACGACGTTGAGGACGCCGGGCGGGAGGCCGGCCTCGTGGGCGATGTCGGCCAGCAGCGAGGCGGTCAGCGGCGCCCACTCCGGCGGCTTCGCGACCACGGTGTTGCCCGCCGCGAGCGCCGGGCCGATCCGCCAGGTGGCGAGCATGAGCGGTGCGTTCCACGGGGTGATGACGGCGGTGACGCCGGCCGGGTCCCAGGACACGTGGTTGCGGTGGCCGCGGGTCTCGAAGTCGGGGTGCGCCAGCTCGAGGAGGTGGTCGGCGAAGTAGCGGAAGTTCATGGCCACCCGCGGCATCACGCCGCGTCGGTGCGAGCGCAGGAGCGAGCCGTTGTCGCGGGTCTCCACCTGTGCCAGGTCCTCGAGCCGCGCCTCGACCCCGTCGGCGACCCGGTGCAGGACGGCGGCGCGCTCGGCGGGTGGCGTCTGCGACCAGCCGACGAAGGCCGCCTTCGCCGCAGCCACCGCGGCATCCGCCTCGGCCTTGCCCCCTCGGCTCACGTGCGCGACGACCGTGCCGTCGAGCGGGGAGACGTCCTCGAAGGTCGTCGCGCTGGCGACCCGGTGGCCGCCGATCCAGTGCCGCGTGTCGACCGCGACGCCGGCCACCTC
>JADGOZ010000010.1 GCA_017882705.1 Candidatus Nanopelagicales bacterium
AAGGTCCGAGCGACAGCCGGAACTGCGGTGGGCTGTGCACCACGTGCCACCAGCTCAAGACCGCCGGCCACGCCGACATCACCGACTCGCACGCCGACGGGTCGTGCACCTGGGTCACCGCCTGGGGCCAACGCATCCACGTGCCGCCGAGGTCAGTCCTGCCACCCGACCCGGACCCACCGCCGGCCGAGCCGGCACCACCGACACCCGACGACCCGCCACCCTTCTGACTCCGCGAGGCACGAGTCTGTCTCTGTCCGCGGATGCACTCGTCGACGCAGCGACGAGGTTCCGGCATTCTGTGGCGGGTGCTGCCGCTGGACACATCTGTTCTGGACGCGCTGAGGGACGGCCAGTCCCACCCCGATCGGCTGCCGATTGCCGACGCTGACTTCGCCGTGGTTCGCATCTTCCGAAGCACGTGGAAGATGCAGACCGGTCGAGCGGGCGGACCACTCCTCGACGTGGATGAGGCGCGAGGCGACCTTGGGCCGCTGGCTCGTGAACTGCTGTCACAGAAGCCGCAGCCTCCGACGCCGGAAGCCGTGGCGCTCGTCTTCATCCCGCCAGTCCGCTTCCTGCTCGTCGATGCGGCACTACGGCTGGCTCGACCGCCGATGCCCGACCCTGACTGGGACCGCTGGCTGCCGTCCTCCGAAGCCATTGCCGCCGCAGGATTGGTACGCATCGGTCAGATTCCGGCGCTCACGCCCGAGGAGTGGGAGGAACGACTGCACCCAGAAGGGCGCCGCGGGTCGCTGCCGTGAGCGCCTCCGGGAACCGATATCGCCTGCCTGCCCGGCGCTGAACACGCCCATGGGCAGGCGATGCCCGTTGCGTGCCTGCGTGCATCTCTCGATCAGTGACCGTGGTGCCTCTGAACCGCGCCGGTGACCACACCGACGAGAGCGCCTACAACCGCGCCCAGGATCCCGGCCGGCACCCCTACCTCGAGCACGGCGAACCAGGCAGTGAGCGGGTACGCGAGCAGACCGACGACCAGGCCGACGAGACCACCGAGAAGGAAGGCAGCCGTCGAGCCGACGACCGCGAACCCCGGAATGACCGACATGGCGGCCAGCTGAGACCGAACGCCTGCCCACTGGTTCCGCGCCGTCATCTTCGCCTCAGTATGCGGCGAACGTCGGAGAGGACGCTCTGGTCCGGCCATCAGTCGGATGACCGGCATGTGCCGAGCACCGATGTGCCGACGTCCCGCGCCTTCTCCGGACCTTCTAGGGTCGGCGCATGTACCTGCCGCGGCACTTCGAGATGGGCGACCTCGACGAGATCGCCGCCTTCGTCGACTCGACCGGCGCGGCCGACCTCGTGACCGTCGCCGCCGACGGTCGTCCCGCGTCGAGCCTCGTGCCGATCCTGTGGGAGCGCCACGACGTCGACCCGGACACCGGCCGCTTCGGCACCCTCCTCGCGCACGTCGCCCGCATGAACGAGCAGTGGTACGACGTGTCCGAAGGACAGCGCGTCCTGGCGATCGTGCACGGGCCGCAGGCCTACGTCTCACCGTCCTGGTACGCCGCGAAGGCCGAGCACGGTCGCGTCGTGCCGACGTGGAACTACTCCGCGGTCCACCTCTCCGGGACGGTCGAGCTCGTCGACGACGCCGACGAGCTGCGCGACCTCGTCGGCCGGCTCACCGATCGTCATGAGCTCGACCGACCAGCCCCGTGGTCGGTCGACGACGCGCCCGAGGCCTACGTCGCCGGTCAGCTGAAGGCGATACGCGGTGTCGTCATCCAGGTCGACGCCGTCGAGGCGAAGGCGAAGCTGAGCCAGAACCGCAGCGAGGCTGACCGGGACGGCGTCGTCGCGGGGCTCCTCGCGGACGGCGACCCCGACGGCGTGCGCGTCGCCGACGCGATGGCCCGGCTGCGCGCGACCGAAGACCCGGCGTAGCCCTGGCAGCAGGGCCGGGTCCGGGCGTGGGCTAGTAGCGGCCGCCGGACGGGGCGGGGAGCGCGTCGAGTATCGCGAGGTCGTCGGCGGCCAGCACGAGGTCGGCCGCGGCCGCGTTCTCCTCGAGCCGGGTGAGCCGCTTCGTGCCCGGGATCGGGATCACGTTCGCGCCCTGCGCGAGGTCCCACGCGAGGGCGACCTGCGCCGAGGTGGCGTCGTAGCGTGCGGCGACCGACGCGACGGCGTCGACGATCGCCTGGTTCTCGGCCATCGCCTGCGGGGCGAAGCGCGGTAGCCCGCCGCGGAAGTCGTCGGACCCGAACTCGCGGCCGCTGAGTGCGCCGGTCAGGAACCCGCGACCCAGCGGCGAGTAGGGCAGGAACGCGACACCGTGCTCGATGCACCACGGCAGCACGTCGTCGGTCCAGTCGCGGGTCCAGAGCGACAGCTCGCTCTGCACCGTCGACACCGGGTGGATCGCGTGGCAGATCTCCAGCTCCTCGACCGTGACCTCGGACAAGCCGATCGCCCGTGCCTTGCCGGCCGCGACGAGCTCCGCGAACGCGCCCCAGGTCTCGGCGACGGGCACCTCGGGATCGACGCGGTGCAGCTGGTAGAGGTCGACGTGGTCGACGCCCAGCCGCTGGAGCGAGGCGTCGATCGCCGAGCGGACGTAGTCCGGACGGCCGTTGCGCGTCACGCCGGGCGCCGTGCTGCCGGGCAGTCGCGACGGTGCGCCGATCGCGTCGGACACGAGGCCGCACTTCGTGGCGAGCACCGCGCGGTCGCGGTGGCCGACGAGGGCGCGACCGACCAGCTCCTCGTTCGTGTGCGGCCCGTAGACGTCGGACGTGTCGAGCAGCGTCACGCCGATCTCGAGGGCGCGGTGGACGACGGCGACCGACTCCGCCTCGACCGCCGTGTCGACGTCGTAGGCGTGGCTCATGCCCATGCAGCCGAGACCGATCGCCCCGACCTCGATGCCGCTGCTGCCCAGAACCCGTGTCTCCATGCCGTGAGGCTAGCGGCGAGGCGCGGTCGACTCCCGGGGGTTGGTGGCGTCGGCGTACTACGGTCGTCCCATGACCCACGGTCTCGCGCTGCTGCCGTGGCAGGACTACGCCGACGTCCTGGGTCTCGCGGTCGAGGGTCTCGACGTCGCGGTCTACGACGGCGACGCCGACCCCGCGGACGACGTGCTCGAGCGCGTGACCTACTACGTGCCGCCCTACATGTCCTCGAGCCACACCCTCGAGCTCATGGGCCGTATGCCGCGGCTGCGCGTGGTGCAGACCCTCACCGCGGGCGTCGACGACGCGTGGCCGCACCTGCCCGACGGCGTGACCCTGTGCAACGCCGCCGGGGTCCACGACGCCAGCACGTCCGAGCTCGCGGTCGGCCTGATCCTCGCGAGCCTGCGCGGCATCGACGAGTTCGCCCGGGCCCAGGCCGCGGGGGAGTGGCGCTACGCGCGCCACGACTCCCTGGCCGACAAGCGGGTCCTCGTGATCGGTGCCGGCCACGTGGGTACGGCGATCACGCGGCGCCTCGAGCCCTTCGAGGTCGAGATCGTGCGGGTCGGCCGCACCCGCCGCACGCTCGACGACGGCACGCTCGTGCACGGCACCGCCGAGCTGCCCGAGCTGCTGCCCGACGCCGACGTCGTGGTCCTCATCGTCCCGCAGACCCCCGAGACGACCGGGATCGTCGACGCCGCCTTCCTCGCGCGGATGAGGCCGGGGGCGCTCCTGGTCAACGTCGCGCGGGGCGCCGTCGTGCGCACCGACGACCTCGTGGACGCCGTACGCCGAGGGCACGTGCGGGCGGCGCTGGACGTCACCGACCCCGAGCCGCTGCCGCCCGACCACCCGCTGTGGACCCTGCCCGGCGTGCTCATCAGCCCGCACGTCGGGGGCTTCACCACCGCGTTCCTGCCCCGGGCGCACCGGCTCGTCGCCCACCAGCTCCGCCGCTGGCGCCTCGGCGACCCGTTGGAGAACGTGATGGAGAAGCCGCGAGGTCCGGCGCGGTGATGCGAGCCTGCCGCCGACGATCGGACCGCGCAGCGGGCCGCTCGTGGAGGCGGAAGTAGGCTCGCCACGTGAGCAACGAGACGCCTGACATCAAGCCCCGGTCCCGCATGGTCACCGACGGTCTCGAGCGCGCCGCCGCACGCGGCATGCTGCGCGCCGTCGGCATGGGCGACGACGACTGGGTGAAGCCGCAGATCGGCGTCGCCTCGTCGTGGAACGAGATCACCCCGTGCAACCTCTCGCTCGACCGTCTCGCGAAGGCGGCGAAGGACGGCGTGCACGCCGGCGGCGGCTACCCGCTGGAGTTCGGCACGATCTCGGTGTCCGACGGCATCTCGATGGGCCACGTCGGCATGCACTACTCCCTCGTGAGCCGCGAGGTCATCGCCGACTCGGTCGAGACCGTGTTCGAGGCCGAGCGCCTCGACGGCGGCGTGCTGCTCGCCGGCTGCGACAAGTCCGAGCCCGCGATGCTCATGGCTGCAGCGCGACTCGACATCGCCGCCGTGTTCCTCTACGCCGGGTCCATCCTCCCTGGCCGCGTGGGCGACAAGGACGTGACGATCATCGACGCCTTCGAGGCGGTCGGTGCCTGTGCCCGCGGCCTGATCACGCGCGCCGAGGTCGACGAGATCGAGCGCGCCATCTGTCCCGGCGAGGGCGCGTGCGGCGGCATGTACACGGCCAACACGATGGCGGCCGCGGCCGAGGCCATGGGCATGTCGCTCCCCGGCTCCGCCGCCCCGCCCGCGGTCGACCGCCGCCGCGACGGCTATGCGCGGCGCTCCGGCGAGGCCGCGGTTCATCTCGTCGATGCCGGCATCACGGCTCGCCGGATCCTCACCAGGGCAGCCTTCGAGAACGCCATCACAGTCGTCATGGCCCTCGCCGGATCGACCAACGCCGTGCTGCACCTGC
>JADGOZ010000101.1 GCA_017882705.1 Candidatus Nanopelagicales bacterium
GGGAATGACTAGGCTCCCCCGGTGACCGAGCAGCCCGACCGCGGCGGGGCCTGGGACTTCGGCGGCCGGGTCCGCCCGGAGTACTCCCCGCGCCGCGACGACGAGCCCGATCCCGGCGAGGTGGTCTGGGCCTGGGTCCCCTACGAGGAGGACGCGGCCGTCGGCAAGGACCGCCCGATGCTCGTGATCGGTCACGACGTCGCCGACGAGCGGGTCCTCGTGGGGCTGATGCTCTCCAGCAAGGACCATGACGGCGATCGCGCGTGGTTCCCCGTCGGAGCCGGCCCGTGGGACCCCGAGCACCGCCCCAGCTGGGTGCGGCTGGACCGGCCCCTCGGCGTGCACGCCGCCGCCGTACGCCGCGAGGGCGCCGCGATCCCGGCCGAGACGTTCCTCGCCGTGGTCGAGCGGGCGGCGGGCGCACCGCGCAGCCGTCGCGCCGTCCCGGCAGCGGTGCCCCAGCGGCGCTCGGGCCTGCTCGGGCGGCTGAAGGGCCTCTTCCGCCGGTGACGCTGCGCCTACGGCGTAGCGCCGACCTCGGCGAGGCGGCGGCGCAGGAAGGCACGCTCGGCCCCGTCGGACACGAGGGCCAGGGCCGCGGAGTAGGCCGCCGCGGCCTCCGTGCGGCGCCCCAGGCGCCGCAGGAGGTCGGCGCGCGCGGCGGGCAGGTAGTGCCAGGTCCGGAGGTCGTCGCGGCCGTCGAGGGCGTCGAGCAGGGCGAGGCCCTCGTCGGGGCCGACGGCGAAGGCCACCGCCACCGCGCGGTTGACGTCGACGACCGGGTTGGGCCACACCGCGCGCAGCCGGTCGTAGAGCAGCACGATCCCGGGCCAGTCGGTGGCCGCCCAGCTCGGCGCCTCGTCGTGCGCGCCGGCGATGGCGGCCTGGAGCAGGAAGCGCCCCGGCTCGGCGTCGCCGCGCACCACCAGGCCGAACGCGCGCGCCAGCAGCTCCTCGCCGCGCTCGATGGTGGTCCGGTCCCAGGCGCCGCGGTCCTGGTCCTCGAGCACCACGAGGCGGCCCACGGCGTCGACCCGGGCCGCGCGTCGCGCGTCGGTGAGCTCGAGCAGCGCGAGCAGCCCGAGGGCCTCCGGCTCCTCCGGCATGAGTACGCCGAGCACCCGTGCCAGGTCGAGCGCCCGGTCCACCAGCTCGTCGCGCACGAGCCGCTCCCCCGCGCTCGCGTAGCCCGCCGTGAACACGAGGTGGATCACCGTGAGGACGCCGTCGAGCCGCTCCGGCAGGTCGTTCTCCGACGGCACGCGGTAGGGGATGCCGGCCGCGGCGACCTTCTTCTTCGACCGGGTGATCCGCGCCGCCATGGTCGGCTCCGGCACGAGGAACGCCCGCGCGATCTCCCCGGTCGTGAGACCGCAGATCAGCCGCAGCGTCAGGGCGATCCGTGCTTCCGGGGCGAGGGCCGGGTGGCAGCAGGTGAACACCAGCCGCAGCCGGTCGTCGACGATCACGTCGTCCTCCTCGGGAGCGACCTCGGCCTCATCGCGGACCAGGTCGGGGAAGCGGGCCCGCATCGCGGTCTCGCGACGGACCCGGTCGAGCGCGCGGTTCCGCGCCGTCGTGGTGAGCCAGGCGCCCGGTCGCGTCGGGATGCCGCGCTCGCCCCACGTGCGCAGGGCGGCCTCGAAGGCCTCCTGCGTGCACTCCTCCGCGGTCGCGAGGTCGCCGTCGAGCAGGCGCGCCACAGCGGCGAGGACGAGTCCCCACTCGCTGCGGTGCGCCTGCTCGACGGCACGGGCGACGGCGTCGGTCACGGCTCGCCGTGCCGGGTCGACGACGGGTCAGTTCGTGTCGATGACAGGACGGACCTCGACGGTGTTGGCGGGCAGGGTGTGGGCGAGGGCGAGGGCCTGGTCGAGGTCGGCGCACTCGACGACGTAGAAGCCGCCGAGGGCCTCCTTCGTCTCCGCGAACGGGCCGTCGGTGACGACCGGCGTCGCACCGCCGGTGCGCACGGTGGTGGCCGTCGCCGAGGGAGCGAGCGCGTCGCCGCCGTGGATCGTGGCACCGCCCGCGACGACCGAGGCGGCCCAGGCGTTGTGCGCCTGCAGCATCTGGTCCCACTGCTCGGGCGTCACGCCGGCCATGTCGGCCTCGTCGCTGTAGATCAGGAACATGTACTTGGTGCTCATGGTGGCCTCCGTCGGGTGCGGGGTGCGGTCCCCGTTGCACCTACGACGGACAGGGTCGCGCGGAATCGACAGCATCGGCTGACGAATCCGGTGACTTGGTCAACTTCGTCGGGACACCACGGGCCCCGGGCTACCCTCCCGGCATGCCCGACGACCTGCGCGCCCAGCTCGACGCCATCGCCGCCCACGAGGCCCGCGTCCAGGCGGGGCCGGTCACCCGCGTGATGCGTCGGCTCGGCCGGACCGCCGCGTTCTCGAAGGCCTACAGCAAGATCGGCCCGGTGATCGACCCGAGGATCCGCGAGCTCAAGGACGGGCGCGTGATGGCGGCCGTCTACGGCCTGCCGATCCTCGCCCTGCACTCCGTCGGCGCCAAGTCGGGGCAGCCCCGGGTCTCGCCGCTCGTCTACGTCCGTGACGGGGACGACGTCATGCTGATCGGGACGAACTTCGGCCAGCCCAAGCACCCGGGGTGGACGGCGAACCTCCTCGCGCACCCCGACGCCGAGGTGGAGATCGGCCCCGTGCGGCTGGCCGTGCACGCCGCGATGGTCGACGACGAGACCTGGGCGCGCATGTTCCCGCGGTTCGTCGAGGTCTACCCCGGCTACGCCAACTACCTCGGCCGCCGCGAGGGCCTGACCCCGCGGATGTTCCGCCTGACGCCCGTTACCGCCCGGACGACGTAGCGGCTGCGCCCCGCCTTACCTGCCGGTAAGGCTTCGCCGTCCCGTCGCGGCTGCTTGACTGTGCATCCCCATCGTCGACGTGGAGGAACAATGAGCCTGCTCAACATCATCTGGATCATCATTGGCGGCGCCATCATCGGCGTCCTGGCCCGGCTCGTGATGCCAGGCAAGCAGAACATCCCGTGGTGGGCGACGATCGGCGCCGGCATCGTCGGGATGCTGGTCGGCGACCTGCTCGCCCGCCTGCTGCACGTCGAGACCACCAAGGGCATCGACTGGATCCGCCACATCCTGCAGGTCGTAGTCGCGGTCGTGGCCGTCGGCGGCGTGGCGGCGCTGATGGGCCGCAAGTCCAGCGTCTGACGCGCTCACGACGAAGGCCCGCACCGTCTCGGGGGTGCGGGCCTTCGTCGTGAGAGGGTCGTGGCGCGGAGCGATCAGCCCTTGACCGATCCGGCGAGCAGACCGCGGACGAAGAACCGCTGCAGCGCGAAGAACACCGCCAGCGGAACCAGGATCGCGATGAACGCGCCAGCGGTGGTGAGGTGCAGGGCTGCGCCGTAGGTCCCCTGGATGTTGGACAGGTAGACCGTGATCGGGGCGACGTCCGCCGTTCCTCCGGCGAACGTGAGACCGACCAGCAGGTCGTTCCACACCCAGAGGAACTGGAAGATCGCGAACGAGGCGATCGCCGGCACCGAGAGCGGGAGCACCAGCTTGCGGAAGATCAGGAAGTGGCTCGCGCCGTCGACCCGGGCAGCCTCGAACAGGTCCTTCGGCAATTGCGAGATGAAGTTGTGCAGCAGGAAGATCGCCAACGGGAGGGCGAACATCGTGTGGGCGATCCAGAGCGGGGCGAAGTTCGCCCCTCCACTGGCCGCCAGCAGATGCAGCGGGGTGTCTTTGATGGGCGGGATGATCGGGATGTTCCCGATCGTCCAACCCTTGTTGAACATCTGGAGCAGCGGGAGCAGAGCCATCTGGAGCGGCACGACCTGGAGCGCGAAGATCGCCAGGAACACCGCGGTGCTGTACCGGAACGGCACCCAGGCGAGGGCGTAGGCCGCCATGAGTGCCAGCGTCAGCGGGATGAGCGCCGCCGGGATCGAGATGACGAACGAGTTGATGAAGTACGGCGCGATGCCGCCCGGGATCGTGTTGCCCCCGTTGAGCACCTCGCTGTAGTTCGACAGGGTGAAGTTGGGGTTGGTGAAGGCGGTCCACCACCCGGTGGAGTTCGCGTCCGCGGCCGGACGCAGCGAGGTGACGAGCAGGCCGAACGTCGGGATGGTCCACAGGATCGTGATGAAGATGACGAGGGCAGACGCCCACGGACTCGACAAATTGCGTCGCAGAGCCGTGGACATCCCTCCGTGGTCGGGCGCCGCCACGACCGCCTCTTCGAGCTTGGCCGTGAGGCCTCCGGTCTCGACGCTCATCGGATCGACTGCTCCTTCCGGAGTTGAACGATGTTGTAGACGATCAGCGGCACCACCGCGATGAACAGCACGACGGCGAGTGCGCTTCCGCGTCCGTAGTTGAACTGGACGAAGGACTGCGCATACATCTCGTTGGCGAGGACCTGCGTGCCGAAGTTTCCGCCAGTCATCGTGCGCACGATGTCGAAGACTTTCAGCACTCCGATCGCGATCGTCGTGAGCACGACCACGAGGGTGCCGCGGATCATTGGGACGGTCACCTTGCTGAACAGGCTCCACCCGCTGGCACCGTCGAGCATCGCTGCCTCGGTCACGTCGGTCGGGATCGCCTTGATGGCCGCGGAGAGCACCACCATGGCGAACCCGGTCTGGATCCAGATCATGATGACCATGAGGAGGAAGTTGTTCCAGGGCTGCCACAGGATCCAGTTCGGCGGGTCGCTCAGGCCAAGCCTGATCATGATCGCGCTGAGCAGACCGGTCTGATTCGGTGAGACCGAGGGATCCTTGTAGGAGTAGACGAGGTTCCAGATGATGCTCGCACCCACGAACGAGATCGCCATCGGCATGAAGATGAGCGACTTGGGCAGCGACTCGCGCTTCATCCGGTCGAGCAGCAGGGCGAGCGTCAACCCCAGTGCCGTCGAGAAGATGGGCGTGATGATGATCCAGAGCAGGGTGTTGATCAGAAACGTCCGGTTGTCCGGCGTCGTGAAGATCCAGCCGTAGTTCTTCAGGCCGATCCACTTCGTGCTGTCGTCGTTGAGGAAGCCCTTCCAGAACGTCTGCAGCGCCGGGATGACCAGGCCGATGAAGAGCAGCACCGCTGCGGGTCCGAGGAAGATGAGCCGGGCGAGTGGGGTCTGGAAGCGTGCTTTGGTCTTGCTCGCCAGCCAGAAGACGACGAGCAGCGTCGCGAAGAACAAGCACGGGACCGCCACTGTCAGGAACAACTTGTAACCAGTAGTCATTCGCTCAACCCTTCGCCGTCGATGACGCAAGCCGAAGCCGTGGTGGGCGCACCCGGGTGCTGACGCCGAGTGCGGACCGGGGCCCGGGGGAGTGTCTACTCCACCCGGGCCCCGGCCGATGCCGCTTCGTCAGGGTTTGTTCCTGACTCGTGCGGACGTCGGGCAGATCAGCTCGACGGCCACGCCGCGTCGATCGCGTCGAGAACGTCCTTGGTGGGCTTGTTCTCGGCGAACCATGCGGTCAGTTGCGTCCACTCCGCGCCCGAACCGACGGCCGCGGGCATGAGGTCCGAAGCGTCGAAGCGGAAGAGGGCGTTGGGGTCGGTCAGGTACTGCGCCGACAGCTTCGAGATGTCGTCGGTGTAGTCGGTCAGCGGCACGCCGTTGTTGGCCGACACCCAGCCGCCTTCCTTGACCTTGATGTCCGCGTAGAGCGGCGAGGACAGGAAGGTCTGGAACGACTGGACCTCGGGACGGTCTGCGAACGCCGCGACGAACTCGCCGCCACCCTCGACAGCCTTCTTGCTCGGGTCGATCGACGGCAGGTAGAACGCGAAGACGTCGCCGTCGGCGGCGATCTTCACGCTGGCCTTGAACGACGGCCACTGGGCGGCGTAGAACGACGCCTGCTGGTACATGCCGCACTTACTGTCGAGGATCGGCTTGCCACCGTTCTGGAACGTGGTGGTGGCGATGCTCGCGACGTTTCCGATGCCGGCGTTGACGTACTTGTCGTTCTTCATCCACCCGGCAAGGGTGTCCATCGCCTTGGTGATCTCGGGCGAGTCGAACTTGATGTCGTGGGAGATCCACTTGTCGTAGACGTCACCGCCGGACTGACGAAGCACGGTCTCCTCGAGCCAGTCGGTCGCGAGCCATCCGGTCGCGGTGCCGGAGCCGACGCCACCGCACCAGGGCTTGATCCCGTCAGCGGCCATCTTGTCCGAGAGGGTCCACAACTGGTCCCACGTAGTGGGGACGGTGTAGCCCTTAGCCTTGAACAGGCTCGGCGAATACCACACGAACGACTTCATGTTCGCGCTGTTCGGCGCCGCGTAGAACGTGCCGTTGACGGTGCCGTACGTCTTCCACTGGGGGTTCCAGTACTTGTCGACGTTGTCGGAGACCGCCTGCGGCGGGGCCTTGACCGCACCGGTCTTGACCATCTGGGCCAGGAGTCCGGGCTGCGGGATGAGTGCGATGTCCGGGGCGTTGCCGCCGGCCACGCGCGTCGGGAGCTGCGACTCGAAGGAGTTGCTGCCCTCGTACTTCACCGTGATGCCGGTGCACGACTCGAACTGCTTCCACGCCGTCTCGTACTTCTGCTGCTCGGGCGGCAGGATCGACGTGAAGAGCGAGACCGTGGTGCCGGGGTGCGACCCGTATGCGGCGTAGTCGGCGCAAGCCGGGTCGGTGTTGGACGCGGCGGGGCTACCGCTCGTGCCACTGGAACTGCTGCTGCTGCCGCATGCGGCGAGCAGGAGCGCGGCCGCGACGCCACCGACAACGGCGGCGGTACGACGACGGACGGGAACGGACATGCTGTCTCCCTCGAGCCGATTGAGAAGTCCGGGTGGCTGATCCCCGGGGCTGCTTGTAAGCGTTTCGCATCTTGGCCCGTGTCGGGTGCGTAAGCAAGGGGTTTCAGGCGAGTTTCGCCCCTGCAAACGATTACAAATTGGTCTCGGAACGGCAACGATGGAGCGCTCCCACGAATGACTCTACAGCCGCGGGCGGTCCCATGTCCCTGACCCCCCGGCGGCGCGTCGCCCTCGTCGTCCCACCGTGCCACGGGTTCCCGGCGCTCGCCCGACGACCGCGGGGCTGCCGCGAAGTCGTGACCTGACCGTGAGGCGGCCTCACCCCGACCGCCCGGACGTGGTGGGATCGGCGGGTGGACGTCGCCCTGCTCGCCTCCCTGCCCGAGCCCGAGCGCTCGCGCGTCCTCGACGCCTGCCTGACCTGCACCTACGCCAAGGGGGAGACGCTGTTCTCCGAGGGGGACCTCGGCGACAGCCTCCACGTGGTCGAGTCGGGCCGGCTCGCCGTCGAGGTGCGCACCGAGACGGGCGACGTCGTCATGCTCGACGTCGTGGGTCCCGGGGGAGTCGTCGGCGAGGTGGCCCTGGTCCTGCCGGGGTCGCACCGCACCGCGACGGTGATCGCCCTCGACGCCGTGACGACCCGGATGCTGACCTCCGAGGCCTTCGACGAGCTGTGCGAGAGCCACCCGTCGGTCCGCGTCGCGGCGTCGCAGCTGCTGGCCGAGCGCGTGGAGCGGCTGACCAAGCACCTCGTCGAGGCGCTCTACGTCAGCGTCGACCGACGCGTGGCACGGCGTATCTGGACCCTGGCCGCCATGCACGGGGGGCCGGTCCGCGGGACGGAGCTCCCGCTCACCCAGCAGGACATCGCCGACCTCGCGGGCGCGACGCGCCCGACCGTCAACCAGTCGCTCAAGAAGCTCGAGGCGCAGGGCGCCGTCACGCTGTTCCGCGGGGGAGTGCGCATCGCGGACGAGGCGCTGCTGCGGCGGCGCGCCGCGCTGCCGGCGTCCCGGCAGGAGACCCCACCGGCCTGACCCGGCTCAGACCCGGGACGGCCCCATGGCGAGCGACCCGAGCCACGCGGCGAGGTCGGCCACTGCCTGCTCGGTGAACCCGTGGCCACCCGGGTAGAGGTGCGCCTCGAGAGCTGCTCCTGACTCCCCGACGAGGTACGCCGCCGTCCGGTCGTAGAGCTCCGCGGGGATCATCGTGTCCGTGGCGCCGCGCTGGATCAGGACGGGTACGCCCCGGAGACGCCCCGGGGTCACGGGCACGCCCGCGTCGAACGGCATCGTCCCATAGAGGACCGCGGCAGCGGCGAAGCGCTCCGGATCGTCGAGCAGCAGGCCGCCGGCGAAGGCGGCGCCGCCGCTGAAGCCGACGAGCACGACCGGGCGACCCTCGGGCGCCGCCTCGGCGAGCCAGGCCCGGAACCAGTCCATCGTGTCGCGCAGCGACTCGGCGACCGGGCGGCCGATGCCGCGGTTGGCGAACCACGCGAAGCCGCCACCGAGGTCGATCGGGGCGCGGACGGCGGCATAGGCGAACGAGTCCGGGAGGTACGGCGCGAGGCCGACGATCTCGCCCTCGTGCGATCCGCGGCCGTGCAGGAGCACGACGAGCGGCGCGGAGGCGTCGCCGGAACCGGCGGTGACGACGACCGCGGGAGGGAACCCGCTCATGCGGTGGGCCAGACCGGGCGCAGCTCGTCGGCGGTGCGGACGCCGGCCCAGCGCACCAGGTCGGCGCGCAGGTCGAGCCGCTCGATCGGTGCGGCGTTCTCGAACGCGCCCCACTCCGCCTTCGGCAGCATCCACTGCACCTCGAACTCGTTGCCGTCGGGGTCCTGTCCGTAGAGGCTCTTCGTCGCACCGTGGCTCGACTCGCCCAGGAGCGCGCCGAGCTCGGCGAGCGTCACCTGCGCCTCGGCCAGCTCCTCGATCGTGTCGACCTGCCAGGCGAGGTGGTAGAGCCCGATGCCGGGGCGCTTGGGACCCGTGGCCGTGCCGATGCCGAAGAGGCCGAGGTCGTGGTGGTTGCCGGAGCGCGGCAGCTTGAGGAACGCGGCGTTGGCACGGGGCTCCTGCGCGATGATCTCCATCCCGAACGCCGCCTGGTAGAAGGCGAGCGAGCGCTCGAGGTCGGCGACGTACAGGACCGCGTGGTTGAGGCGGACGGCGGCAATGCTCATGTCTGTTCCTTGTGGTTGACGACTCAACGACATCAGCGTTGACGGTACCCGACTTATTCCTGCCCTGTCATTGTCTGACTGGTAAGATACCAGCGTGCCGCGGAACAGGACCCTCGACGACCCGCTCGTGACGACGTTCGGTCGCCTGCTCGAGGCCACCCACCGCCTCGAGGACCTCCTCGGCCGCGACCTCGCGGCCACGAGCGACCTCCCCCTGACCTGGTTCGAGGTGCTGCTCCGCCTCTCCCGCAGCGACGACGGCGAGCTCACGATGGGCGAGCTCTCCGAGCAGCTCGCGCTCACCACGGGCGGCGTCACCCGGCTCATCGACCGCATGAGCGCAGCCGGGTACGTCGAGCGACGCCCGTGCGCGACGGACCGCCGCGTGCTGTTCACAGCCCTCACGCCGGAGGGGAGGGCCGTACTCGCTCCCGCGCTGCGCGGCCACGTCGCGGCTCTGCGGGGGGTCTTCGACGGCTTCTCCACGACGGATCTGACCCGCCTCGACACGCTCCTGGACCGGCTCCGCACCGGCTCCTGACCGGTGACCGGCGCCACGTCGGATCGGCCGGAGCCCCTGGGGACGTCGGATACCCTTGTCGTCACTGCGTGCTCACCCGGCGACGAAAGGACCACGGCCATCAGCGACGTCCGAGTCCTCGACGCCCCCGAGGTGGTCGCAGTGTCCGCGCGCCGGCGGACCGTGGGTCGCGCCGCCGTCGCCGTCTGGGCGGTCGGGCTCGTCTGGTTCTGCGTGACGCAGGGGTTCCCGTTCGACCGCGCCAACCAGACGCTCTGGATCCTGTCCGGACTCGTGGCAGCGTCGATCGGGCGTCCGCTCGGCTCGATGAAGCGGATCTTCCTCGACTGGATCCCGTTCATCGCGGTGCTCTACGCCTACGACTACTCCCGTCACCTCGCGATCGTGATCGGCCGC
The DNA here is from genome assembly GCA_017882705.1 of Candidatus Nanopelagicales bacterium. GTDB lineage: Bacteria > Actinomycetota > Actinomycetes > S36-B12 > CAIYMF01 > Longivirga. The sequence continues at coordinate 9,925 of JADGOZ010000101.1, forward strand.
CCGATCATGGTGACGCCGCAGATCGACTGGGACACCAAGCTCTTCCTCGGTGTCACACCGGTGGTCTGGCTGCAGCAGCACTTCTACGACGCGACCACGGTGCACTGGTTCGACTCCGTCGCCTCGCTCGTCTACGTCAGCCACTTCGTCGCGGTCTGGGCCATCGCCGCCGTGCTCTACATGCGCGACCGGCGCGAGTGGTTCCTCTGGGCCCGGGCGCTCGTCGTGCTGTCGTTCGCCGGACTGATCACCTTCATCGTCGTGCCCGCGGCACCGCCGTGGTGGGCCGCGAAGTACGGCTACCTCCCGTTCGTGGACCGCATCGCGACACGCGGGCTCGACGGCATCGGCATCCACTGGGCGCGCCAGCTCATCGACGGCGGCGCCGCCACGAGCAACGACGTCGCCGCGATCCCCAGTCTGCACACCGGGTTCGCCGTGCTCATCGCCGTGTGGTTCTACTCCCGCATCCCGGAGCGCCACCGCTGGTGGGGCCGGCCGTTGCTCGTGGCCTACCCGATCGTCATGCTCCTCGTGCTGGTCTACGGCGGCGAGCACTACGTCGTCGACGGCATCATCGGCGCGGCCTACGTGTTCGCGGTCGTGTTCGGCCTGCGGGCCTTCGACCGCTGGCGCGTCCGCAGCAAGCTCGACGCCGAGGCCGCAGACCTGGAGGACGACGAGGCCCCGAGCGCCGCTCGGCAGTAGCGTTCCCCTGTGACTCAGTGGCAGCCGGTCGGTTCCGGGGACCCGCGCGCCGACAACGTGGTGTCCGTGCAGAACCTCGAACGCCCGGCGTCGGAGCGCCTGGCCGGCTACGCGTGGGACTACGTCGTCGGCGGGGCCGGCAAGGAGCAGACGCTCCGCGACAACCCCGCGGCCTGGGCGAGGCACGGCCTGCGCCCGCACTCGATGGTCGACGTCTCGCACCTCACCACGGCACTGGCCCTTCTCGGCACGCCGCTGGCCCATCCGATCCTGGTCGCCCCCACGGCGACCCACGTGCGCTACCACCCCGATGGCGAGCGCGAGACGCTGCGCGGCGCCACGGCCGCCGAGACGGTCATGGCCCTGAGCGCGATGGGCTCGACCACCGCGACGGACTTCGGCGCCGACGCCGCCGCGCTCGCGACCCCGTGGTGGATGCAGGTCTACCTGCAGCACGACCGAGCGCTGTCGCACGTCTACCTCGACAAGGCGGTGGCGGCCGGCGCGAGCGCGCTGGTGCTCACGGTCGACACGCCGTCTCTCGGTGCGCGGGACCGCGAGCGGCGAGAAGCCTCGGGCGCCTCCGTCGGGGTGACCTATCCGAATCTCGACCATCTGCCCGCGGAGCCCACCGGGCTCCCGGCGCACCGTCGGGTCTGGAACCCCTTCTACGCCAACGACGTCACGCCGTCCGACATCACCGCGCTCGTGGACCGATATCACCTTCCCGTGCTGGTGAAGGGGGTCGTGCGCGCCGACGACGCTCGCCGCGCCGTCGACGCGGGGGCAGCGGCGGTGATCGTGAGCAACCACGGCGCCCGCAACCTCGACACCGGTGCGGCCACCGCCGACAGCCTCGCTCCCGTCGTCGACGCGGTCGGGAGCGCCGTCCCGGTGCTGGTGGACGGTGGCATACGCCGAGGGACCGACGTCGCCACGGCGCTGTGCCTCGGGGCCTCGGCCGTCCTCGTCGGTCGCCCCGTGATCTGGGGGCTCACCACGTACGGGGCCGCCGGCGTGCAGCACGTGGTCGAGCTGCTGCGGACCGAGCTCGAGATGGCGATGTCGCTCCTCGGGGCGCCGAGCATCCCCGACCTCACCCGCGACCTCCTGCAGCGCGTCTGAGCCGCGGTCAGTCCCCGACGTGCGGCTCGGGCACGGGGGCGGCACGGCGGGCCCGCACGACACCGAGCACGCCGACCAGCATCCAGACCCCGTTCAGCAGCGCCGACTGCCAGCCACGGATCGACACGGCCCAGATCAGCAGCGCACCCGCGCAGACCGCGTTGGTGGCCTGGTAGGTCAGGGCCGAGGACTCCCACCGGTCCGCGGTGAGCATCCCGTAGGCCACGAGGATGCCGACGGCGCCGATCCACCCGATCACGTCTGCTGCGGACATGCGGTCACCCTAGGTGTCGCCGCCCGTCGGTCCCGGGAGGCAGCCGGCTCCCGGCTACGGTGTGGCCCATGCCGACGCCGTTCTCCCTCCTCGGCCGCGGGGCGCTCGTGACGGGAGCCGGCGCGCCGGACGGGATCGGGGTCGCGACCGCCCGCCTCCTCGCGCGCCAGGGCGCCCGCGTGGTACTGGCCGCGACCACGCCGCGGGTCTTCGACCGCGTCGCCGAGCTGCTCGCCGAGGGCCTCGACGCCCACGCCCTCATCGCCGACCTCACCGAGCCCGATGCCGCGCAGAGCCTCGTCGTCGAGGCGACCGAGCACCTCGGCCACCTCGACGTCGTCGTGAACAACGCCGGCATGACGCAGACCGGCGTCTCGATCGCGTCCGGCACGCTGCTCGACCAGGCGGTCGACGACTGGCTGCAGCAGCTCGACATCACGCTCATGACGGCCGTGCACGTGACGCGCGCGGCGATCCCGCTGCTGCGCATCAGCGGTCGCGGACGCATCGTCATGGTCTCGAGCGTCACCGGCCCGGTCGTCTCGGCCTCAGGCAGCAGTGCCTACGCTGCTGCCAAGGGAGCGATCGACGGCGTCATGCGCACGGTCGCGATCGAGGAGGGTCCGCACGGGATCACGTGCAACTCGGTGCAGCCGGGATGGATCCTCACCGGGTCGTCCGAGCCCGACGAGATCGTCGCAGGCGGCTACACGCCGGTCGGCCGCCCGGGGACGCCCGACGAGGTGGCCGCGGTCGTCGGCTTCCTCGCGAGCGACGAGGCGAGCTACGTCACCGGCCAGACCTTCGTCGTCGATGGCGGCAACGTCGTGCAGGAGCACAAGGGACCATGAGCACGCCGATCGTCGATGCCGAGACCGTCGCCGCGTTCCACCGCACCGCGCGCCTGGACCAGCTCGCCGCCGTTCGACGAGCTCGACCGCGAGCTCCCGCCCGGCGCCCCGTTGGACCACCGGCTCTTCCCGTGCTGCGCGCCCGCTGACCGCGGGAGAGACTCGTGCGGTGAGCACTCCCGCCGCGAGCACCGAGGACGCGAGCAGCGTGGCGTCCCACGACGGCCTCTTCCGGCTGACCGAGCTCGTCGCCCGGGGAGCGGTGGTCGTCCTGAGCGGCGCGGGGATCTCGACCGAGTCGGGCATCCCGGACTACCGCGGTCCGTCCGGCGCCTCGCTGCGCCGCCACGCGCCGATGACCTACCAGGCCTTCCGCGACGACCCCGTCGCCCGGCGCCGCTACTGGGCGCGCAGCCACGTCGGCTGGGCGCTCATGCGTACGGCGACCCCGAACGCAGGTCACCGCGCCGTGGCCGCGCTCGAGGCGCACGGGCTCGTCGACGGCACGATCACCCAGAACGTCGACGGTCTGCACCAGGCCGCCGGATCGCGCGCGGTCGTGGACCTGCACGGCCGCCTCGACCGCGTGGTGTGCCTCGCCTGCGGGGCGACCTCGAGCCGGGCGGAGCTGCGGGCGCGGCTCGAGGAGGTCAACCGCGAGTGGCGGGCCACGATCACGGCGGTGAACCCCGACGGCGACGTCGACCTCCCGGACGAGCAGCTCGACGGCTTCGTCGTCGTCGACTGCCTCGCCTGCGGCGGACTGCTCAAGCCCGACGTCGTCTACTTCGGCGAGAACGTCCCCGCCGCCCGGGTGGAGACGTCGTACGCGATGGTCGACCGTGCGCGCCTGCTGCTCGTGCTCGGCTCCTCGCTCACGGTCTTCTCCGGGCGCCGGTTCGTGCTGCGTGCGGCGAACGCCGGCGTCCCGGTCGCGATCGTCAACGACGGCGGGACGCGGGGCGACGAGCACGCGATCCTGAAGCTGGGTACGCCGCTCGGCGAGACGCTCTCGGCGCTCCTCGACCGGCTCGAGCTCGCTCAGGCGACGTAGACCACGCGGCCGGTCGTCGTGCCCGCAGCGAGGCGCTGCAGGGCCTCGGGGACGGCCTCGAGCCCGATGCGCTCCGACACGAGCGGAGCGATCTTCCCCTCGTCGGCCAGCCGCACGAGGTCGTCGTACGCCGCACGCACGAGGTCGACACCGAGCGTTCGATAGAGACCCCAGTGCAGACCGACGATCGAGTAGTTCTTCACAAGCGCGTGACTCAGCGCGGGTGAGGGGATCTCCCCGCTCGTGAACCCGACGACGACGATGCGTCCCTCGAACGCGATGCACTTCGTGGAGCCGGCGTAGGCGGCACCGCCGACCGGGTCGTAGACGACGTCGGCGCCTCGACCGCCGGTCACGTCCTTCACCACCGCCACGAAGTCCTCGTGCGAGCGGTCCACGACCACGTCCGCGCCGAGCGCCGTCGCGACGTCGGCCTTCCCCGCACTGCCGACGACCGCGATCACGCGTGCGCCGGCCGCCTTGCCGAGCTGGACGGCCGCACTGCCGACGCCGCCCGCCGCGGCGTGGACGAGGAGGGTCTCGCCGGCCTGCAGGCGGGCACGACGGTGCAGCCCGAACCAGCCGGTCTGGTAGGCCAGGTGCAGCGACGCGGCCTGGGCATCGTCGAGCGAGCCGGGCGCCAGGAACGTGTCGGTGCCGCTCATCAGCGTGACGTCGGCGAAGGCACCTCTCGGGATCTCGGCACCACCGAGCACGCGGTCGCCGACGGCGACGTGCGTGACTCCGTCGCCGACCGCCACGACATCGCCACAGGCCTCGATGCCCGGCGTGAACGGGATCGGTGGGCGCACCTGGTAGTGACCGCGGGCCATGAGGACGTCGGGGAAGTTCGCCGCGGTGGCGCGCACGCGAACCGCCACCTGTCCCGGACCGGGCACCGGCTCGGACACCTCGGCCAGGTGCAGGACGTCGATCGGCTCACCGAGTGCGGTGACCTGCCAGGCACGCATCGCTTCTCCGCACGGTCGGGTCGCGCGTCCGGAGAGCGCGGCGACGGTAGCCCTGAGCATAGGGAGGGTCCCGCGTAGCCGGTGGACCGTTCGTGGTGCGGTCGATTTGCCCGGTCTGAGAGGATGGTCCTCATGGACAAGCCCCCGAAGCCACCGGTCGTCAGGCACGGGGTCATCCGGCCGGTGCCGCCGCCCTACGTCCCGCACGACTGGA
>JADGOZ010000102.1 GCA_017882705.1 Candidatus Nanopelagicales bacterium
CAGGTCTTCCTCTTCGACCAGCCGGAGCGCTTCGTCGCCGGCACCGTGGGCCAGCCCGGCGAGCGGCAGTTCTACCTGCAGGCCCGTGACGGTGCTCGCGTGGTGTCGGTCGCGCTCGAGAAGCAGCAGGTCCAGATCCTCGCCGAGCGCGTCGACGCACTCCTCGACGAGGTCGTGCGACGCACCGGGGGAGAAGCGCCGGTCCCGGCCGCGGCACCGCTCGGCAGCGAGGACCTCGACCCGCTCGAGCCGCCGGTGACCGAGGAGTTCCGGGTGGGCGCGATGGCGCTGGGCTGGAACGGCGACACCGAGCTCGTGATCATCGAGGCGCACGAGGTGCTCGAGGACGACGAGGACGAGGTGCCCGACCTCGAGGAGGACCCCGACGACGGCCCGACCGTCCTGCGCGTCCGCCTGTCGGGTGCCGCAGCGCGGGCGTTCGCGAAGCGCGCCACGTCCGTCGTGTCGGCCGGCCGCCCGCCGTGCCCCTTCTGCAACCAGCCGCTCGAGCCGTCCGGGCACATCTGCCCGCGCGCCAACGGCTACCGGCGCTGACAAGCATCTGCTGATGGTGTCCTCCGACGACCTCCTCGAGGTCCTGCGCCACGGCGAGATCACGGTCGAGGGCCGGCTGGTCGACGCGAGCAACGCGACGCTGCTCGCGGTCGCGGAGCTCGACGGCGTCGAGATCGCGTGCGTCTACAAACCCACGGCGGGGGAGCGGCCGCTGTGGGACTTCCCCGACTCGACCCTCGGTCTGCGCGAGGTGGCCGCCTACGAGGTGTCGGCCGCGCTCGACTGGGACCTCGTGCCGCCCACCGTGTGGCGCGACGCGGGACCGTTCGGGCGGGGGATGGCCCAGGCCTGGGTCAGCGCCGTCGGAGGCGGCGACATGGTGCCCGGCGGCGGCCTCGTCGACGTCGTCCCGCGCGGCCGGACTCCCGAGGGGTGGCTCGAGGTGCTCGACGCCCACGGCCACGACGGCGAGCCGGTCACCCTCGTGCACGCGGACGACGACGACCTGCGCCGGATGTGCGTCTTCGACTCCGTGGTCAACAACGCCGACCGCAAGGGCGGTCACGTCCTGCACGGCCGCGTCCTTCCCGACGTCCCGGCGGCCACGTATGGCGTGGACCACGGCGTGACCTTCAGCGAGGACGAGAAGCTGCGCACCGTCCTGTGGGGCTGGGCGGGTACCGCTGTGGGCCACGACGTGCTCGACGACCTCGAGCGGTTGCGCGACGACCTCGACGGCGATCTCGCCGAGCGGCTGTCCGAGCTGCTGAGCCGGAGGGAGCTGGCCCGCACGAAGCAACGGGTGGTCCGGCGTATCCGAGAGGCGGCCTTCCCGCTGCCGGGCGACGGATGGCCGTCGCTGCCGTGGCCGGCGTTCTGACCGCCGCTCCGACACTGCCCCGGCAGTGCCGCCCGCATAGGATCGCGGCCATGCGTTCCTGGCCCAGCCCTGTCGTCCCGTCCCTCCCCGGGCAAGGGCTCCCGCTGCGCCTGCACGACACGGCGACGGGCGAGGTGCGGCCCACGTCGCCCGGTCCCGAGGCGACGATCTACGTCTGCGGCATCACGCCCTACGACGCCACCCACATGGGGCACGCCGCGACCTACGTCGCGTTCGACCTGGTCCAGCGCGTGTGGCTCGATGCCGGGCACGACGTGCACTACGTCCAGAACGTCACCGACGTCGACGATCCCCTGCTCGCCCGCGCGCTCGAGACGGGCGACGACTGGGAAGCGCTCGCCGACCGCGAGACGCAGCTGTTCCGCGAGGACATGACCGCGCTGTCGGTCCTGCCGCCGCGGCACTACATCGGCGCCGTCGAGTCCATCCCCGCCGTCATCGACTACATCCAGAAGCTGCAGACGGCCGGCGCGGTCTACGCCATCGACGGCGACCTCTACTTCCGGGTGCACTCCGACGAGCGGTTCGGCTCGGTCGCGAACCTGCCCGAGGAGCAGATGCTCGCGATCTTCGCCGAGCGCGGGGGAGACCCCGACCGCCCCGGCAAGCAGCACCCGCTCGACTGCCTGCTGTGGCTGTCGGAGCGCCCGGGGGACCCGTCGTGGGACAGCCCGTTCGGCCGCGGTCGACCGGGGTGGCACATCGAGTGCTCCGCGATCGCCCTCGACCACCTCGCGTCACCCGTGGACGTGCAGGGCGGTGGCAGCGACCTCGCGTTCCCGCACCACGAGATGGGCGCCTCCGAGGCCCAGGTGGCGACGGGGTCGTGGCCGTACGCCCGGCACTACACCCACGCCGGGATGGTGCGGCTCGACGGCGAGAAGATGAGCAAGTCGCGCGGCAACCTCGTCTTCGTGTCGCGATTGCGCCGCGCCGGCATCGACCCCGCTGCGATCCGCCTCGCGATCCTCGCCCACCACTACCGCGGCGACTGGGACTGGACCGACGCCGTCCTCGCCGAGGCCGTGACCCGCCTGGCGGCGTGGCGGGCCGCGGTGGCAGCGCCCGTCGCGGTGCCGGGCGAGCCGACGCTCGCGGCAGTGCGCTCCCACCTCGCAGACGACCTCGACGCACCCGGTGCCCTCGCGGCGATCGACCGCTGGGCCGAGGAGACGCGGCTGCGCGCAGGCGCTGCGGGGGCCGAGGACGCCGGCGCCGGGGCGCTCGTCCGCGACGCCGTCGCAGCGCTGCTCGGCGTCGCACTCTGACGGTCCACGACCCGTCCGGTCACGAGCGGTGACGGGCACCCCCAGGTTCGGTCAGAACCGAGGCACCGGCGGCAGTGACGGCGCTACCGTGCTGAGGAGGACGGGGATCGTCCGGGGGCGCCAGAGCGACGGGACCGACATGCACTGGGTGGACACCGCACCCGCTGAGCTGCGGCAGGTGACGATCGTCGACCTGCGCGACGACGAGGCGGTCATCGTCCTCGACCGTGCGGGGACGTGCGTCGGCGCCGACGGCGACCAGCCCGTCCTCGGCCTCGATGCGGAGCACCTCCTGGGCCGGCGCCGGGTGGAGTCCGGGTGGCGCTGGTGCGACGACGCCGGCCAGCCGCTCGCGGACGGCGCCAGCCCGGTGGCGCGCGCGCTGGCGACCGGTGAGCCCGTGACCCGCCTCGTGCTCGGGCTCGAGGGGCTGCGCGACGAGGCCGAGGGCCAGTTCGCCTGGGTCGAGGTCTCGGCGTACCCGCTGCAGGGGTCGGACGGTGCGGTCGACGGGGTGGCGACGACGTTGCGCGACGTGTCGCAGGCGGTCGAGGGGCGTGCGGCGACGGCCGCGCTCGTGCACTCGTTGCGGTCGCTGGCGCACGCATCGGTCGAGGACGAGGCGCGGTTCCGCGTGCTCGCGGAGAACTCCGCCGACGTGCTGTTCCAGACCGACATCGTGGGCCGGTGCGTGTGGGTCTCGCCGTCGGTGACCGACGTGCTGGGCTGGGCTCCCGCGCAGGTGCTGGGTCAGACGCTGTTCCCGCTCGTGCACCCGGCCGACCGCGAGGCGGCCAACGAGCAGCGCCGGTCTGCCCTGGCCCAGGACGGGGGCGGCCACGACCGCGTGGAGCTGCGCTACGCCAGAGCCGAGGGCGGTTGGCGCTGGATGAGCGCCGTGTCGAGGTCGATGCGCGACAGCCACGGCCAGATGACCGGCGGCCTCACCGCGCTGCGCGACATCCAGGCCGAGGTGGAGCGGCGCGAGGAGCTGAGCTACCTCGCCGGGCACGACAGCCTCACCGGCCTGATCAACCGCGACGCGGCGCTCCGCGCTCTCGCGAAATCCCTCGAGCAGGCGAGGCGGTCGGGTCGCTGGGTCGGGGTGCTCTACGTCGACGTGGATCTGTTCAAGGACGTCAACGACACGTTCGGTCACGCGGCCGGTGACCGGCTGCTCGTCGAGATAGGGCACCGGTTCGCGTCACGGCTGCGCGACAGCGACGTGGTCGCGCGTCTCGGGGGCGACGAGTTCCTGGTCGTCCTGTCGTCCATGCGCGACGGCGAGCATGCGCTGCTGCGGGCCCAGGCCCTGCTGGAGGCTGCGGCGGAGGGAGGGGTCGACGGCGTGCCCTCGGCGACCGTGAGCATCGGGGTCCGCTACGACGACGGCTCGTCGGACCCGGGCGAGGTGCTGCGCGACGCCGACGCGGCGCTCTACCGCGCGAAGCACGCCGGACGGAACCGCGTCTGCCTCTGAGCAGCCGTCGCACGGCACCCGCGCCGGTTCAGGCGCGGGTGAGGGCCAGGACCGGGATCACGCGGATGCCCGCGGTCTTCTCCGCGTACTCGGCGAAGCCGGGGTAGCGCCGCGCCTGCTCGGCGTAGACGGCGTCGCGCTCGTCGCCGATGACGTCGCGGACGGTGACCTCGTAGGTCTCCGTGCCGACCTCGATGGTCGTTCGACCTGCCTCGGTCATGTTCCAGTACCAGTCCGGGTGGGTCGGGGCGCCGGCCTTCGAGGCGAAGACGTAGATGGTCGAGGGGTCGCTGTCGTCCGGGAGGTACATCACCGGGTTGACCGACTCCTTGCCGGACTTCCGTCCGACGTGGTGCATGAGGACGACCGGTGCGCCCTCGAAGTTGCCGCCGACCTTGCCGCCGTTGGCACGGAACTCCGCGATCACCTGCGCGTTCCAGTCATTGACCTCGGCCATGCCGTCTCCTCAGGGGTGCGTCGTACGGGCTGTCTGACACCGTAACCGGAGCTCCGGGTCGCGGCATTCCCTCGCCACGGTCCGTGTCCCGCCGATCACGACCCGCCCGATGCGGCGACCGCGGTCCCGCTGGTGGAGGCCACGGTGGTCGTGGCGGCCGTCGTGCTGGTCGACGTCGACGCGCTGGCGGCCGTGGTGCTGGTCGCCGTCGTGCCGCTCGAGGACGACGCGACGGTCGTGGCGGCGCTCGTGACGAAGCCGAGTCCGAGTCCCGCCACGGCCACGACGGCCGCGATGCTGGTGACAGCGGTGGTCCGGTTGACCCGCTTGAGCAGCTGGTCGCGCTTGGTGGGGGTCCAGGGCTCGGTCATGGCGTGCTCCTGAGGTTCTGCGTCGGCTGCCGGACCGTGCTGTCCGACATCTACGACGCTCCCAGTCGCACCTGGCCGGATGCCCCGGGGACCATGTGGAGCAGATGAGAGTCTCCTGGCAGCGCTACTTCGGCGGCTCGGTGCTCCGACGGCGCAGGTAGCGCTCGAACTCGCGGGCGATGGCGTCGCCGCTGGCCTCGGGCAGCTCGGCGGTGTCGACCGCCTCCTCGAGCGTGCGGACGTAGGCCGCGATCTCGTCGTCCTCGGCGGCCAGCTCGTCGACGCCGATCTGCCAGGCGCGGGACTCCTCGGGCAGGTCGCCGAGGGGGACGGGCACGTCGAGCAGGTCCTCGATCCGCGCGAGCAGCGCGAGGGTCGCCTTCGGGCACGGCGGCTGCGCGACGTAGTGCGGCACCGCCGCCCACAGCGACACCGCCGGGATGCCGGCCTGCGCGCATGCCTCCTGCAGCACGCCGACGATCCCGGTGGGACCTTCGTACGTCGACGGCTCGTAGCCGAGCCGCAGGGCGATCGCCTCGTCGCTCGAGGTGCCGCTGACGGGCACGGGACGCGTGTGCGGGCTGTCGGCCAGCAGGGCCCCGAGCGTCACGACCATCTCGACCCCGAGCTCACGGGCGGCGGTGAGCAGCTCCTGGGTGAACGAGCGCCAGCGCATCGACGGCTCGATGCCATGCACCAGCACCACGTCGCGGGTGGCGAGCGGGATCCGGGCGACCGACAGCCGGGTCGTGGGCCAGGTGATGGTGCGCGCGTCGTCCTCGAAGGTGACCTCCGGACGGTTCACCTGGAAGTCGTAGTAGTCCTCGGGGTCGAACTCCGCGATCTGCGTCGCGGACCAGACCTCCTCGAGGTGGAGCACCGCGCCGCTGGCGGCGTCGCCGGCGTCGTTCCAGCCCTCGAAGGCGCAGAGCATGACCGGGTCGACGAGGTCGGGCAGCGCCTCGGGCAGGCCCTCGAACTCGATCACCGGTCACCCCTCGGTCGTCGGTCGCCGCCCGCGCCGACCCGGGGCCGACGCGGTCTCGCGCCACCGTACGCCAGCGCTCGGACGCCCACGCTAGCGCCGCGCGCACTGCTCCGTCCCGCCGCACCGTTAGGCTGTGCTCACCATGTCAGCACCCGCCGTGGACCCGACCAGGGTCGCCGCCCTCCGCCATGCCCTCGCCACGCGTGTCGTCGTCGCCGACGGTGCCATGGGCACCATGCTCCAGGACCACGACCTGCAGCTCGACGACTTCCAGGGTCATGAGGGCTGCAACGAGGTGCTCAACGCCACGCGGCCCGACGTCGTGCGCTCGGTCCACGACGCCTACTTCGCCGTCGGCGTGGACGCCGTCGAGACCAACACGTTCGGTGCCAACCTGGCCAACCTCGGCGAGTACGGCATCTCCGACCGCATCGAGGAGCTCGCCGAAGCCGGCGCCCGACACGCGCGCGTCGTCGCCGACGGCTACTCCACGCCGGACCGGCCCCGCTGGGTACTCGGGTCGGTCGGCCCCGGCACCAAGCTGCCGACCTTCGGCCATGCGCCCTTCGCGGACCTCCGCGACGCCTACGAGGCCCAGGCGCGCGGCATGATCGCCGGCGGCGCCGACGCGATCCTCGTCGAGACCGCGCAGGACCTGCTCCAAGCGAAGTCCGCGGTCGTGGGCGCGCGCCGCGCCCTGCGCGCCGCCGGCGTCGACCTGCCGGTCCTCGTGCAGGTCACCGTCGAGACCACAGGCACCATGCTCGTGGGTTCCGAGATCGGTGCCGCACTCACGGCGCTCGAGCCGCTCGGCATCGACATGATCGGCCTCAACTGCGCCACCGGTCCGGCGGAGATGAGCGAGCACCTGCGCCACCTCGCCCGTCACGCGCAGATCGGCGTCTCCTGCATGCCCAACGCCGGCCTCCCCGTGCTCCAGGGCACCGGGGCGCACTACCCCCTGACCCCGGAGCAGCTGGCGGCGGCGCACGACACCTTCACCCGCGAGTACGGGCTCGGGCTCGTCGGTGGCTGCTGCGGCACGACGCCCGAGCACCTGCGTCAGGTCGTCGAGCGGGTCGGCGGGCGGGAGATCACGCCGCGGTCACCGCTGCGCGACGCAGGTGCGTCGAGCATGTACATGCACGTGCCGTTCCGTCAGGACACGGCGTACCTCTCCATCGGCGAGCGCACGAACGCCAACGGTTCCAAGGCGTTCCGCGACGCGATGCTCGAGGAGCGGTGGGACGACTGCGTGCGTATCGCGAAGGACCAGATCAAGGACGGCGCTCATCTGCTCGACGTCTGCATCGACTACGTCGGGCGCGACGGAGTCAAGGATGTCCGCGAGATCGTCGGGCGCTTCGCCACCGCCTCCACGATCCCGCTCGTCATCGACTCCACCGAGCCGCCGGTCGTCGAGGCCGCGCTCGAGATGCTCGGCGGCCGCGCGGTCGTCAACTCCGTGAACTACGAGGACGGTGACGGTCCGGGCTCGCGCATCGAGCAGATGATGCCGATCGTCAAGGAGCACGGCGCAGCAGTCGTCGCTCTCACGATCGACGAGGACGGCCAGGCTCGTACGGCGGAGTGGAAGGTGCGCGTCGCCGACCGGCTCGTCCGCGACCTGGTCGGCAACTGGGGGATGCGGGTCGAGGACATCCTGGTCGACTGCCTGACCTTCCCGATCGCCACCGGGCAGGAGGAGACGCGCCGCGACGCGATCGAGACGATCGAGGCGATCCGCGAGCTCAAGCGGATCCACCCCGACGTCCAGACCACGCTCGGCGTCTCCAACGTCTCCTTCGGCCTGAACCCCGCGTCGCGCGTGGTGCTCAACTCCGTGTTCCTGCACGAGTGCGTCGAGGCCGGGCTCGACTCCGCGATCGTGCACGCGTCGAAGATCGTGCCGATGTCGCGCATCCCCGACGCGCAGCGTGAAGCCGCGCTCGACATGGTCTACGACCGTCGGCGCTACGACGCCGACGGCAACCTGGAGCACGACCCGCTGTCGCACTTCCTCGAGCTGTTCGAGGGCGTCGACGCCGCCGACCTCGCGAAGGCGCGCGCCGACGAGCTCCTCACGCTCCCGCTCGAGGAGCGCCTGCGTCGGCGCATCGTCGACGGCGAGCGCAGGGGCCTCGAGGCCGACCTCGACGAGGCGCTGCTCGACCGCTCGGCGCTCGAGATCGTCAACGACACCCTTCTCGAGGGCATGAAGACCGTCGGCGAGCTTTTCGGCCGTGGCGAGATGCAGCTCCCGTTCGTCCTGCAGAGCGCCGAGGTCATGAAGACGGCGGTCGCCCACCTCGAGCCGCACATGGAGCGCAGCGGCGACGAGGGCAAGGGCACGATCGTGCTCGCCACGGTCAAGGGCGACGTGCACGACATCGGCAAGAACCTCGTCGACATCATCCTGAGCAACAACGGCTACACCGTGGTCAACATCGGCATCAAGGTGCCGGTCTCCGAGATCATCGAGCAGGCCGACAAGGCCAACGCGGACGCCATCGGGATGAGCGGCCTGCTCGTGAAGAGCACGCTCGTCATGCGCGAGAACCTCGAGGAGCTCAACCTGCGCGGCGTGGCCGCGAAGTACCCCGTGCTTCTCGGGGGTGCCGCGCTGACCCGCGCGTTCGTGGAGCAGGACCTCGCGGAGATCTACGACGGCACCGTGCGCTACGCCCGTGACGCCTTCGAGGGCCTGCGGCTCATGGACGCCGTGATGGGCGTGAAGCGCGGCGTGCCGGGCGCAGCGCTGCCCGAGCTGCGCGGCCGTCGCGTCACCTCCGGCACCGTGCGCCCGGACGAGACCCCGCTCGAGGACATGCCGGCGCGGTCCGACGTCGCCGTCGACAACCCGGTGCCGACCCCGCCCTTCTGGGGCACGAGGGTCGTGCGCGGCGTGCAGCTGAAGGACTACGTCAGCTACCTCGACGAGCGCGCGACCTTCCTCGGCCAGTGGGGTCTCAAGCCAGGCCGCGGCGAGGGAGGGGCGTCCTACGACGAGCTCGTCGAGACCGAGGGCCGTCCTCGGCTGCGCATGTGGCTCGACCGCATCCACACCGAGGGGCTCCTCGAGGCGGCGGTCGTCTACGGCTACTTCCCCTGCTACAGCGAGGGTGACGACCTCGTGATCCTGCACCACGACGGCGAGCTCGCCGGCCAGGAGCGCGCCCGGCTGACCTTCCCGCGCCAGCGCCGCGATCGCCACCTCTGCCTCGCGGACTTCTTCCGCCCCAAGGACTCCGGCGAGACCGACGTCATCGCGTTCCACGTCGTGACCATGGGCAACCCGGTGGCCGAGGCGGCAAACAAGCTCTTCGCCGCCGATGCCTACCGCGACTACCTGGAGCTGCACGGCCTGTCCGTCCAGCTCACGGAGGCGCTGGCGGAGATGTGGCACGCGCGGGTGCGCGAGGAGCTCGGCATCGCGAACGACGACGACTCCGACATGGAGAACCTGATCGCCAAGCAGGGCTACCGCGGCTCGCGCTACTCCTTCGGCTACCCCGCCTGCCCCGACGTCGAGATGCAGGCTGTCCTGGTCGACCTGCTCGACCCCTCGCGCATCGGCGTCGAGCTGTCCGAGGAGTTCCAGCTGCACCCGGAGCAGTCGACCTCGGCGCTGATCGTGCACCACCCCGAGGCGAAGTACTTCAACGCGACATGACCCTGACCGAGCGCGCGACCGCTCTCCTTCCCTCTGCCGTCCTGTTCGACATGGACGGTCTGCTCGTCGAGACGGAGCACCTCTGGTACGCCGCCGAGCTCGACGTCATCGCCGAGCTCGGCGGCGACTGGGGTCCGGAGCACCAGGAGACGCTGGTCGGCGGCCCCTTGGAGCGTGCTGTCGACCTCCTGATCGCGCAGTCGGGCGGCGGTCACGACCACGACGAGGTCATGAACCTGCTGCTCACCTCGATGGAGCGCCACCTACGCACGCAGCCGGTGCACTGGCGCCCGGGTGCACAGACGCTGCTGCTGGCGCTCGAGGACGCGCGCGTGCCCTGCGCCCTGGTGTCGGCATCCTGGCGCAACATCGTCGAGGCCGTGCACGACGCCGTGCTGCACGAGGTCGGTCACGACGTCTTCGCCACCACGGTGGCGGGCGACGAGGTGGAGCGCACCAAGCCGTTCCCCGACCCCTACCTCCTGGCCGCGGGCCGCATCGGGGTGCCCCCGGAGCAGTGCGTCGTCCTGGAGGACTCTCACACCGGCTCCAGGGCCGGGCTGGCGTCCGGCGCCTATGTCGTGGCGGTGCCCTCGTTGGTCGACATCGAGGCCGAGCACGGGCTGCGCGTGGTGCGCTCGCTGGAGGAGCTCACCCCGGAGCTGCTCGGCGCCTGGTCGCACTCCTGGAGCCCCCGGAGCTGACCGCAGGCGCCTGGTGGGAGTGCTACTCCGACGCGATGGCGCGCAGCACGTCGAGCCTGCTCGCGGTGAAGGCCGGCCACAGCGCCGCGACGAGGCCGCCGACGACCGACAGCGCGAGGAACCACACGATCTGGCCGGTGGGGATGGCGAGCACGGTGACGCCCTGCGGAGCGAGCACCTTCTGCAGGAGCGCGCCGTAGGCCAGCCCGAGGGCGACACCGAGAGCGGCACCGAAGACCGAGATCAGCACGGCCTCGAGCACGACCATGCGACGCACCTGCGGGCGGCTGGTGCCGACGGCGCGCAGCAGGCCCACCTCGCGGCGACGCTCGTGCACGGACAGCGCCAGCGTGTTGACGATGCCGATGAAGGCGACGATGACGGCGAGCGCGAGCAGGGCGTAGATGAACCCGAACACGCGGTCGAACTGGCCGTTGATCTGGTCCTTGAGGCTCGCCTGGTCGAGCACGGTCACGCTCGGGAAGGCCGCCAGCTCCTTGTCCAGCTCGGCGCGCACGACGGCGGGGTCGCTGCCCTGCGCCGCCTTGACGTAGACCGCGGTGTCGAGCTCGCGCGCGCCGATGGTCATGAGCGACGGGATGTCGGTGATCCAGCCCGAGTAGGCGCCCGCCGGCTTGTAGATGCCCCGCACGACGAGGGAGGACTTCCCGTTGACGAACGTTCCGTCGACGGTCTGACCGAGGGTGATGCCGGCGTCGGCAGCCGTCTTGTCGTCGACGATCGCGCTGCCGAGGCCGAGGTCCTGGATCGAGCCCGAGACGAACGTGAGGTCGACGACCTGGATGAACTTCCCCGGCTCGACGCCGGTGAGCACGCTCTGGGCACCGGCGACCTTGATCGGGACCTGCCGGACGTAGGTCACGACCGACGCTCCCGGCGTGTCCTTGATCGCGTCGTAGACCTTCGGACTGAACGGCTGGAACTTCGCCCCGAACACCACGTAGTCGGCGCCGATCGTGCTGTCGACGACGTCGGCGACCGAGGCCTTCGTCGAGCTCGCGATGACTCCGATGGCGGTCATCAGCGCCAGCCCGATGGCCAGCGCGCTCGCCGTGGCAGCGGTGCGCCGAGGGTTGCGCCGCCCGTTCTCCCGCGCCAGGCGGCCGATCGCCGACCCGGAGAAGGGGGCGCCCAGCACGCGCAGGACCGCCTTGCCGAGGATCGGCGCAAGAGCGATCACGGCGACCAGGGCGCACAGCGCCGACGCACCGACGAGCTGAGCGGCGCGCGTCCCGTCGTCCGGTGTGGCGAGGCCGAGTCGTGCGGTGACCACGGCGAGGAGCAGCAGGACCGCCCCGATCGCCGTGCGGACGACCAGCGACGTGGTCGGGAGCGAGACCTCGTCGCGCATCGCGGCGACCGGCGGCACGATCGCGGCCCGCCGGGCCGGGACGTAGGCCGACACCAGCGTGACGAGGACACCGACGACGAGCGACACCACGATCGTACGTGGCTCGATGACGAGCGGCGCGGAGGGCAGATCGGCCCCGAACGCCTTCAGCAGCAGGCGGAGTCCCTGCGAGACCAGGATCCCGCCCACCACGCCGAGCGCCGCCGCCAGCAGCCCGAGCGCGAACGCCTCGGCGAGCACCGAGCGGCGCACCTGGGCGCGGCTGGCGCCGACGGCGCGCAGCAGCGCCAGCTCGCGGGTGCGCTGCGCGACGAGCATCGAGAAGGTGTTGAAGATCAGGAAGATCGCGACGAACAGAGCGATGAAGGCGAAGGTCAGCAGGAAGATGTTGATGAACTGGAACGTGGTCGCGAGCCGGTCGGCGATGTCGGCGGAGCGCTGGGCCCCGGTCTGCACCTTCGCCGTGTCCGGCAGGACGGCCTTGATCCTCGCCGCGAGCGTGGTCTGCGAGACGCCGGGGTCGGCTCGGACCACGATGCCCGTGACCCGGTCCGTGGTCTGCAGCAGGAGCTTCTGAGCGGTCGGCAGGTCGAAGACCGCCAGCGTGCTGCCGTCGCTGCCGCTGATGCCGCGCGTCACGATGCCGACGACCTTCTGCGAGACCGGACCGCCGGGAGTGTCGAGGCGCACCGTGTCGCCGATCGCGACGCCGGCGGCCTTCGCGGTGGAGTCGAGCAGCGCCACCTGGTCCGGACCGGCGGGTGCCGCACCGCTGGCCAGGGTCAGCGCGCTGATCGTCGCGTCCGGCACGAAGGTCGTGCCGCGTGCCGGGGGTCCGGCCTGACCGACGACCTTGCCGTCGGTGCCGATGACCAGGGCGCCGTCGGCGGCGACGACGCCGTAGGCCGCAGCCACGCCGTCGACCGCGGTGACCTTCGCGACGTCGGACTCGCTGAGGGTCAAGGCCTGGTCGCCGCCCTGCCCTCCTCCGCCGGTGCCGTTCTGGCCGCCGAACCCGGAGTCGACGCTCACGATGACGTCGGGCTGCGGTGCGGTGAACAGCGCGTCGAAGGAGCGCTTGAGCGAGTCGGTGAAGATGTAGGTGCCGGCGACGAAGGCCACGCCGACGACGACGGCCAGCAGCGTCAGCGACAGCCGCAGCTTGTGCTGGAGGAGCGAGCGCAGGGCGGCACGGAGCACGGCTGCCTCAGCTCCGGCCGGACTCGAACGCGGTCATCCGCTCGAGGACGCGTGCCGCGCTGGGATCGAGCATCTCGTCGACGATGCGTCCGTCGGCGAGGAAGAGCACGCGGTCGGCGTAGCCCGCAGCGCCGGGATCGTGGGTGACCATGACGATGGTCTGGCCGAACTCGTCGACGCTGCGGCGCAGGAAGCCGAGCACTTCGGTGCCGGAGCGCGAGTCGAGGTTGCCGGTGGGCTCGTCGGCGAAGACGATCGTGGGCCGGCTGGCGAGGGCGCGTGCGCACGCGACCCGCTGCTGCTGGCCTCCGGAGAGCTCGCTCGGGCGGTGGCCCAGACGGTCGCGCAGGCCGATGGTGTCGATGACGGTGTCGAGCCATTCCTGGTCGGGCCTGCGGCCGGCGATGTCGAGCGGGAGCGTGATGTTCTCCAGCGCGGAGAGCGTGGGCACGAGGTTGAACGCCTGGAAGACGAAGCCGACGGCGTCGCGCCGCAGCTTCGTGAGGTTCTTGTCCGAGAGCGCCGACAGCTCGACGTCGCCGATCCACACCTGGCCGCCGCTCACCGAGTCGAGGCCCGCGAGACAGTGCATCAGGGTGCTCTTGCCGGACCCCGACGGACCCATGATGGCGGTGAAGCGGCCGGTCTCGATCTCGACGTCGACCGAGTCGAGGGCGGTCACGCGGGTGTCGCCGGTGCCGTAGATCTTGGACAGGGAAGTCGCACGAGCGGCGTTGGTCACCTGACAACGCTAACCCGCGGGCGTGGTCCCCGCCGCCGCGGTCCTCAGGGCCTCTGGTGCGGCAGAGCGGCCCGGCAGCGGCGGCGACGTGCCGCCGAAGGCGGGGCAGCGCGACTTGTGGTCGCACCAGTCGCACAGGCGCGACGGCGACGGGCGCCACTCGCCGGTGTCGTGGGCGCGCTGGATGGCCGCCCACAGGGCTTTGACCTTGCGCTCGGTGGCGAGCAGCTCGTCCTCGTCGGGGGAGTGGCGCAGCGCCTGCTCGTCGCCGAGGTAGAGCAGCTGGAGCTGGCGGGGGACGACGCCGGTGGCACGCCACAGCACGAGGGCGTAGAAGCGCATCTGGAACAGCGCCTTCTGCTCGTAGCCCTCGCCGGGCGACTTGCCGGTCTTGTAGTCGACCACGCGGGTGTCGCCGGCGGCGTTGCGGTCGAGCCGGTCGACGAAGCCGCGCAGGACCAGGCCGTCGTCGAGCGTGGTCTCGACCCGCAGCTCACGCTCGGCCGGCTCGAGCGTGGTCGGGTTCTCGAGCCGGAAGTAGGTCTCCAGCAGCGGCACCGCCGAGGCCAGCCACTCCTGGGCCTCGACCGGGGACTCGAACAGCTGGGCCGCGAGGTCGACCTCCTCGGACTGCACCTGCTCCCACGCCGCGGGCAGCATCGAGGTCGCGCGCTCGACGGTGCGCTCGGCGGCCGGGAGGTCGAACAGGTCCTCGAGCACCTGGTGCACGACGGTCCCGCGGACGGCTGCCGGGCTGGGCTTCTCGGGGATCCGGTCCACGACCCGGAAGCGGTAGAGCAGCGGACAGGTCATGAAGTCTCCGGCGCGCGATGGCGAGAGCGAGGGCACGATCGGGGGCCCTGCCTCCCACGCCTGCGCCGGGTCGACGCTCACGGTCGGCACCGCGTCGGGCTGCGGCTCGGGGGCTGCGGGGACCGCGTCGTCGGGCATGCGCCGACCCTACGGCGGAGGGGCGACATCGGTGTCGCGGCGGGCCGCGTCGCGGCGACCTCGTGGCCGACGCCTACTGTGAGGTGGTGAGCGAGGGCGACGGCAGCAGCGGACGGAGCGGGCTGGCGTTCCGTCTCGGCTCGATCCCGGTGCTCATGCCGTGGAGCAGCCTGCTCGGCATCGGCCTGGTGGCCTTCCTCTGGATGAGCAACTTCTCCGTGGTGGCGGGGTCTCGGACCGAGACCGCCGTGCTGGCCGTGGTCTTCGCGGTGCTCTTCTACCTCACGATCCTCGGCCACGAGCTCGCGCACGCCTGGGTCGCCGGGCTCTGCGGCTGCCCCGTGCACAGCATCACGCTGTGGGCCCTCGGCGGTTTCACCGCCTACGACCGACGGACCTCCTCGCCGCTGCGCGAGGGGGTGATCGCGGCCGCCGGACCGGTGTCGTCCCTGGTCATCGGGTTCGCGGCCAGGGCGCTGTCCGGCTCGGGCTCGATCTCGGACGTCCGCCTGGCCACGGTCCTGTGGGCGCTCGGCGTCTCGAACATCTTCCTGGGGATCTTCAACGCACTGCCCGGCCTCCCGCTCGACGGCGGGGCGGTGCTGAAGTCGGCCGTCTGGGCGCTCACGCGCGAGGAGGCACGCGGCACGATCGTCGCGGCGTGGTCCGGCCGGGTGGTGGCCGTCCTGGTCTTCGTCGCATTCGTCTGGCCCGATCTGAGTCAGGGCCGCGCGCCGGACCTGACGAGCGTGATCTTCGGCGGCATGATCTCCGCCTACCTGTTCTCCGGGGCCAACCAGAGCCTCGCGAGCGCGCGGGTCTCCCGCCGCGTCCCAGGCATCACGGCGCGGTCGCTCGCCCGGGGCTCGATCGCCGTCGGGTCCGACGTACCCCTGTCCGAGGCGCTGCGCAAGGCCGCGGCCGCGCAGGCGACCGGGATAGTCGTCGTCGACTCCGCCGGTCGTCCCACGGCGATCGCCCAGCAGAACGCGGTGGCTGCCGTCCCCGTCGAGCGGCGCCCGTGGGTGCCGGTGGGCTCGGTCTCGGCCGCGCTCGACCCGCGGGCCGCGCTGCCGGCGGACCTCGCCGGGATGGACCTGCTGCAGGCGATGCAGGCCGTGCCTGCGGCGCACTACCTCGTGGTCGAGGCCGGCGGAGCGCTCGTCGGGGTGCTGTCGACCGCCGACGTCGAGGCGGCGCTGAGCGGCTCCGGCCGGGGCTGACCCGCCGCCCGAGGTCGCACGGTCGGGTCGGCCTCGGCGAGCGCCTATCCTTGCCGACCGTGACCACACCCCCCGCCCCGCACGGCGCTGAGCACCGGCGCGGCCTCCTCCGCGAGGGTGACCGAGTCCAGCTCACCGACCCCAAGAAGCGGATGCACACCATCACGCTCGGGGCGGGCAAGCAGTTCCACACGTCGAAGGGGATCGTCGAGCACGACGATCTGATCGGCCGGCCCGAGGGCGTCGTCGTGACCACGGGCAAGGGCGTGCCCTACCTGGCGCTGCGCCCCCTGCTCGAGGACTTCGTGCTGTCGATGCCGCGCGGAGCGACCATCGTCTATCCGAAGGACGCCGCCCTCATCGTCGGGCTCGCCGACCTCTACCCGGGCGCGCGCGTGCTCGAGGCCGGCGTCGGGTCGGGGGCCCTGACCTGCTCGCTGCTCCGGGCGGTCGGCGACCAGGGCTACGTGTCGTCCTACGAGCGCCGTCAGGACTTCGCCGACGTGTCGGCGGTCAACGTCGAGACCTTCTTCGGCGGTCCGCACCCGGCCTGGAACCTCACCGTCGGCGACCTGACCCCGAGCCTTCGTGCGGCCAACGCGGAGGGCAACGACGCCGAGTTCGACCGCGTCGTCCTCGACATGCTCGCTCCGTGGGACTGCGTGCCCGTCGTGTCGGAGGTGCTCGCGCCCGGAGGCGTCCTCATCGTCTACGTCGCCACGACGACCCAGCTCTCGCGGACCGTCGAGACCTTGCGCACCGACGGCCGCTGGACCGAGCCGCGTGCGCTGGAAACCCTCCTGCGCACGTGGCACCTCGAGGGCCTCGCCGTACGTCCGGACCACCGGATGAACGGACACACCGGATTCCTCGTCACCTCCCGCCGGCTGGCGGAAGGCACCGTCCTGCCCCCGCGCCGCACCCGCCCGGCCAAGGGCGCCTACGGCGAGGACTACGAGCTCCCCACCGCCTGACCGGGTGCCTGTCCGGTAACAGGTGTGTGACGACGCGCGGGGCGGTGGTTCGGGGGCGCGCAGGGTGGCCTCACGTGGGTAGTGTCCGAGAGGACGCTCTGCCCCGTGGAGGTGCCACCGTGACCTACTCCGACGATCGGTCGTCCGACCAGCGCGTGTCCGCGCTGCAGGCTGAGCTCGCGGCCGCGGCCGCCCAGAACCAGCGGCTCGTCTCCACCCTGCGCGAGGCCCGCGACCAGATCGTGGCGCTGAAGGAGGAGGTCGACCGCCTCGCCGAGCCGCCGAGCGGCTACGGCGTCTTCCTCGAGCTCTTCGACGACGGCTCGGTGGACGTGTTCACCTCGGGCCGCAAGATGCGCGTGGTCGTGAGCCCCAACGTCGAGGCGGAGGTGCTGCGGCCGGGCCAGGAGGTCATGCTCAACGAGGCGATGAACGTCGTCGCGATCCGCGAGTTCGAGCGCCACGGCGAGATCGTGATGCTCAAGGAGATCCTCGAGGACGGCGAGCGGGCGCTCGTGATCGGCAACACCGACGAGGAGCGCGTCGTACGCCTCGCCGGCCCGTTGCGCGGGACGACGATCCGCGCGGGGGACTCCCTGCTGCTCGACTCCCGCAGCCAGACCGTCTTCGAGAAGATCCCCAAGGCCGAGGTCGAGGAGCTCGTCCTCGAGGAGGTTCCTGACATCGACTACGGCGACATCGGTGGTCTCGCCTCGCAGATCGAGGCCATCCGCGACGCGGTCGAGCTGCCCTACCTGCACGCAGAGCTCTTCCTCGAGCACAAGCTCAAGCCGCCGAAGGGGATCCTGCTCTACGGGCCTCCCGGCTGCGGCAAGACGCTGATCGCCAAGGCGGTCGCGAACTCGCTGGCGAAGAAGGTCGCGGAGCGCACCGGCACCGAGCAGGGCCGGTCGTTCTTCCTCAACATCAAGGGCCCCGAGCTGCTCAACAAGTACGTCGGCGAGACCGAGCGGCACATCCGGCTGGTGTTCCAGCGGGCGCGCGAGAAGGCGTCCGAGGGCATGCCGGTCATCGTCTTCTTCGACGAGATGGACTCGCTGTTCCGTACCCGCGGTTCCGGCGTCTCGAGCGACGTCGAGAACACGATCG
>JADGOZ010000103.1 GCA_017882705.1 Candidatus Nanopelagicales bacterium
CACCCTCGCCGATGATCGCCATGTCGTCCGGTACGGCCTCGGCGTTCAGCAGGTCGTCCTCGATGCCGACGACGATGTCGTTGCGGCAGCGCAGCACGCGTCGTCGCACGACCTCCATGGGTTCGGCGGGCGTGGCGCGGTAGAAGGGCTCGGCCGCGCGGGCGCGCCAGTCGATGACGAGGGGTTCGAACTCGAGGTCGCGCACACCGATTCGGCCGATGTAGCGCATCTCACGGTCGATGAGGTCGAGCTTGCCGAAGACCAGGCCTTCGTGCTCGGCATCCAGTACTGCCAGGCGGCGTGCGGCCTGGAACGCGAACGCGTCACGCTCGAAGAGCGCGGTGCCGTCCTCCTCGCGGACGTACCTCTCCCTGTCCGACGAGTACCGCGCCGCACCCTCCGCAGCAATCGAGCGCGCGGATGTCGTCGCGTGCTGCAGTTGTGCGTAGACAGTGTCGACGCGGGCCTGTTCGATGGCTAGTTCTTGTTCGAGCCTGCTCGTGGTTATCGCCACGGCCCTCCCTCGTTCCCCCGGGATCAGACAGAACGACCATTCTACGCCGTTACGTGGACCGCTCATGACAGGTTCGCCGGATCGGCCAACCAGGGCTGGGCTCTTGGGGATGAAGTGTCGCCGCCCTACGATGCCGCCATGCTCGAACTGAGGCCCTCGTGCGAATGTTGCGACGTCGACCTGCCGCCCGCCGCCCCGGATGCAGTGATCTGTACCTTCGAGTGCACGTGGTGCGCCTCCTGCGCGGAGCACTGCCTCGGCGGCGTCTGCCCCAACTGCGGCGGCAACTTCCAACCGCGCCCGATCCGCCCGCCGCACAAGCTGCTCACGTCACCTGCATCGACGACACGGGTCTTTCAGGCCGGTCTCCACCGGGCGTAGTCCATGGTTCAGGAACGCGTGCCGCGTCCGTTTCGCCACTCCTGGACCGCGGTCTCCGCGTCCACGAGGGCGACGATGATCCGCGGGCCTGGCTGAGGTCGCATGTAGCTCTCGCGGATCCGCCTGTTGAGGTCGTCGACGATCTCGCGCACCTGGTCCTCTCGGCGCACGTCGGACAGCGTCTGCGGCAGTCGCTCGACCTCGCGGCGCAGGCTGACCACGGTTGGGAGCAGGGCCTCGAGGTTCTCGTCGGCGATCTTCGCCTTCACCCACCAGTCGGGGTCCTGGTCGAGGTGCAGCGGCTTACCGGCGCCCGGCAGGTTGTCGAAGGCCCCTCGCTCCATCGCCTCTCGGATCTGCCGGTCGATCCACGACTCGAACTCCATGGACCCATCGTGCTCGGCGGCACAAGGCACGACGTCGTGCTCAGGGGCGGTACGCCTTGTTGCTGGGGTGGATGTCGTCGCCGGTGAGCTGGTCATGGACCCGGTAGGTGGCCAGCGCTCCGACGAGCAGCTGTGCCCAGGGCTCGGCGCCGCCGATGGTGCCCGATCCCGCGTACACGCCAGTGTCACCCGCCACCGGGTGGAACGCGCCGACCGTAGCCGGTCCGTGCCACCGGAGGCCGCTCGAGGCGGGCGCGCCGGTGGAGGTGACCGTACGGTCGGGCAGCGTCCACGTCACGTACGAGCTGTCGTCGCTGTGGTGCACGACCTCGAGGGGGGCGTCCTGCGCCTGACCCGACACACTGGCTGACTCGGGAGGCTCGGCCGCGATGCGGCGGGTCCCGAACCGTAGGCGCCCGAACGTACGCAGCAGGGCGATCTCGGGGGTGCGTCCCGTGAGCGCGCTGTGCGATGCGTAGCCGACGGCGCTGATGACGGCGGCAGCGTCGATGTCGCCGCTCGTGGTGGCTACGCCGTCTGTGCTGATCGCGGTCGCCGTCACGCCCCAGCGCAGCTCGACGCCACGGTCGGCCGCACGCCGGTGCAGGAGGTCGTTGAGCGTCTCGGCAGGCTGCGGGACGCCGTCGCGGGTCACCGACCAGAGGCCGAACGTACGCTCCACCGAGGGACGGCTCAGCAGCCAGTACGGGGTGTCGGCGGGCGCCGACCCGAGCCGGTGCGCGACCGACCGGACGAGTGCGGCGATGCGTGCGTCGGGGATCCGCTCGGCCTCGTACTCGATCGTGCGGGCGTCGGCGAGGAAGCCACGTGTACGGAACTCGGCGAGGTCGGCCTCGGTCTCGAGCCCGGCGCGTCGGACCAGCTGCCAGGTCTCGTCGGCCGCGTCCAGGAGGTCGCGCCAGGCGGCCGCGGCGTCTTCGCCGGCGAGTCGTGACAGCGCCGTGTACTGCTCGCCGCGGTCGGTGGGCAGGTCGAGCGTCGAGCCGTCGGCGAACTCGTGACGTGTGGGTGGCGCGGGGACGAGCTCGTACCCCTCACCGGCGAGCGCCGCGTCAAGGATCCGTCCCGACTTGCGGAACAGGTCGCGCCAGGCAGCGGGCAGTGCCACGACGGGACGGCTGAGCCACGGGTCCGGGGAGAGGCTGGGCGAGGCGTCGGCCACGACGACGTGATGGCCGACCCGGGCGAGCCTGACCGCGGCGGCGAGCCCGCCCAGCGTGGCGCCGATGACGACGACGGGGCGCGCAGCCGTGGCCGCGAGGGGGTGGTTCCTCACGCGGCCCCTGGCGAGGTGTCCCGGGCCATCCAGCGCCCGAGTGCCCGCCAGCCCTTCTTGACGCGGCTCAATGCGAACCACAGCACGACGAAGCCGACGACGAGGATGACGCCCGCGACGACCGCCGCGAGGACCGGGTTGGCCGCCGCGAGGCTCACCACGCCGGCCACGGCGATGTTCTCGCCGAGCGAGACGCCGATGTTGGTCACCGGCTCGGGCGACGTGTTGACCGCGAGCCGCACACCGGCCTTCGTGAGGTGGCTCAGCAGGGCGGTGACACCGCCGACGGCGGCGAGGGCGATCGTCGTCAGGTCGCCGTGCGCACCGCCGATGAGGGCGCCGATCAGGGCACCGGCCACAGGTCGTACGACGGTGGAGACGGTGTCCCACAAGGAGTCGACGTACGGGATCTTGTCGGCCACGAACTCGATGACCGTGAGGACCGCCATGACGATGAGCACGTCGGTGCGCTGGAAGCCTTCAGGGATGCCGCCGGTGTGGGCGAACCTGCCCAGCAGACCGAGCAGGAGCACGGTGGCGTACGCGTTGAGACCGCTCG
>JADGOZ010000104.1 GCA_017882705.1 Candidatus Nanopelagicales bacterium
AACCTGCTCATGCCTCGAACCTACCCGTCGCAGGGCACGCTGGCACGCGCCACCGTCATCGGCTCAGCCGGCGACGCGCGCGGCCAGCGCGTCGCCGATCTCGCTGGTGCTCCGGGGCGCGAGCCCGGCGCGCTCGACCAGGTCGGCCGCCACGGCGTCCTCCACACGGAGGGCGGCGCCCGAGTACCCGAGGTGGTCGAGCAGCATCGCGACGGACAGCACTGTCGCGGTCGGGTCAGCCTTGCCCTGCCCGGCGATGTCGGGGGCCGATCCGTGCACGGGCTCGAACATCGACGGGTGCACGCCGCTGACGTCCAGGTTGCCGCTCGCGGCGAGGCCGATGCCCCCGGCGATCGCCGCCCCGAGGTCGGTGATGATGTCGCCGAAGAGGTTGTCGGTCACGACCACGTCGAACCGCTGCGGGTTCGTCACGAAGAACATCGAGGCGGCGTCCACGTGCAGGTAGTCCGTGGTCACCCCGGGGAAGTCGACGGCCACCTCCGCGACGGTGCGGGTCCACAGGTCCCCTGCGTGGGTCAGCACGTTGTTCTTGTGCACGAGAGTCAGCTGGCGGCGCGGGCGGGCGGCGGCCCGGGCGAAGGCGTCGCGGACCACCCGCTCCACCCCGAAGCGGGTGTTCAGGCTCTCCTCGGTGGCGATCTCGTGGGGGGTGCCGCGCCGCAGGAAGCCGCCGGACCCGGCGTACGGACCCTCGGTCCCCTCCCGGACCACGATCATGTCGATGTCGCCGGGCCCGACCCCGGCCAGCGGCGTGGCGACACCCGGCAGGAGCCGGACCGGTCGCAGGTTGACGTGGTGGTCCAGCTCGAAGCGCAGGCGGAGCAGGAGGCCACGCTCGAGCACCCCGGACGGCACCGTGGGGTCGCCCACCGCGCCCAGCAGGATGGCGTCGTGCCCGGCGAGCTCGGCCAGCACCGACTCCGGCAGGGTCTCCCCCGTGGCGTGCCAGCGACGGGCGCCGAGGTCGTACGCGGTGGGGGCCACCGCGACGTCGCACGAGGGGGCGACGGCGTCGAGCACCTTCAGCCCCTCCGCGACGACCTCGGGACCGATGCCGTCACCGGCGATGACTGCGAGGCGCAAGGGGGTGCTCATGGGTTCCAGGGTAGGGCGTCGTCTCGCAGCCTGACACGGACGTCCCAGATATCGAGACGCGCCGACGGTCCGGCCCACGAATGGGGCAGGCCTACGAACTGGACGGGCCTACGACTCGAGGTCGACGGCCCGTCCCGAGTGCGCGCCGATGATCTCGACGATCCCGGCGAGCACGGTCGGCGGGACCGCGGAGTCAACGGTGAGCGCCATCAGCGCGTGGCCGCCGCGCGCGTCCCGGCTCACCTGCATGCCGGCGATGTTGATCGCGGCGTCGCCCAGCAGCCGCCCGACCGCCCCGACGATCCCGGGCCGGTCGTGGTACCGGAAGAACGCCATGTGCTCGCTCGGGACGAGGTCGACGTCGAAGCCGTCCACCTCGACGAGCTTCTCCACCCGCCGCGGCCCGACCAGGGTGCCCGACACCGAGACGACCGAGCCGTCGTTCAGCGTGCCGCGGACGGTCAGCAGGTTGCGGTGGTCGGGGCTCTCCTCGCTGGTGGTGAGGGCGACCTCGATGCCGCGCTCCTTCGCGAGCAGCGGCGCGTTCACGTACGAGACCGACTCCTCGACGATGTCCGCGAACACGCCCTTCAACGCCGCGAGCTCGAGCACGGACACGTCGTGCGCGGCGATCTCCCCGCGCACCTCCACGTCGATCCGGCTCACGACCCCCCCGGCCAGCGCGGTGAAGATCCGGCCGAGCCGCTCGGCGAGCGGGAGGCCCGGGCGGACGTCCTCGGCGATCACGCCGCCCTGCACGTTCACGGCGTCCGGGACGAGCTCGCCGGCCAGCGCGAGCCGCACCGAGCGGGCCACCGCCACGCCGGCCTTCTCCTGGGCCTCGTCGGTGCTGGCGCCCAGGTGCGGCACCGCCACGACCTGCTCGAAGGCGAAGAGCGGGCTGTCCGTGCACGGCTCCTTGGCGTAGACGTCGAGCCCGGCACCCGCCACCCTGCCGTCGGTGAGCGCGCTGGCGAGCGCCGTCTCGTCGACGATCCCGCCGCGCGCGGCGTTGATGATGCGCACGGTGGGCTTGACCTTGTGCAACGCGGCGTCACCGATGAGCCCGACCGTCTCGGAGGTCTTGGGCAGGTGCACCGTGATGAAGTCGGACTCCGCCAGGAGCTCGTCCAGGGTGACCATGCGCACCCCGATCTGGGCGGCACGCGCGGGCTGGACGTAGGGGTCGTAGGCGATCACCCTCATGCCGAACGCCGACAGCCGCTGGGCGACGAGGACGCCGATGCGGCCGAGCCCGACGACGCCGAGCACCTTGTCGGAGAGCTCGACCCCGCTGTACTTCGAGCGCTTCCACTGGCCCGCCCGCAGCGCGGCGCTGGCCGGGGCGATGTTGCGCGCGGTCGCGATCAGCAGCCCCACCGCGAGCTCGGCCGCCGAGATGATGTTCGACTGCGGGGCGTTGACGACCATCACCCCGGCCTGCGTCGCCGCGGGGACGTCGACGTTGTCCAGGCCCACGCCGGCGCGCGCCACGACCTTCAGCCGCCGGGCGACGCCCAGCGCCTCGGCGTCGATCATCGTCGCGCTCCGGATCAGCACGGCGTCGGCGTCGGGGAGCGCGGCGAGCAGCGCCGCCCGGTCCGCGCCGTCGCAGTGGCGGACCTCGAAGTCAGGTCCGAGCGCCTCCACGGTCGCCGGGGAGAGCTCCTCGGCGATGAGCACGACGGGTCTGGTCTGGTCGGACGTCACGTGAGATCAGCACCTTGCACGGTCGGGGCGGCCGGGCGCGGCCGGTTCTGGGCGTCGGTGCAGCACATCCTAGGCAGCGGCGGGGTCAGCGTGCCGCGCTGCCCTCGACGTAGTCGTCGTCCTCGCTCTCGACCCAGCTCATCAGCTTGCGCAGGTCGCGTCCGGTCTCCTCGATCGGGTGCGCGGCACCCTTCGCGCGCAGCGCGAGGAACTCGGGGCCTCCGGCGTCCTGGTCGTCGATGAAGCGCTTGGCGAAGGCGCCGCTCACGATGTCCGCGAGGACGGCCTTCATGTTCTCCTTGACGCTCGGGTCGATGACCCTCGGCCCGGAGACGTAGTCGCCGTACTCGGCGGTGTCCGAGACGGACCAGCGCTGCTTGGCGATCCCGCCCTCGTACATGAGGTCGACGATGAGCTTGAGCTCGTGCAGGCACTCGAAGTAGGCGACCTCGGGCTGGTACCCCGCCTCGACCAGCGTCTCGAAGCCGTACATGACGAGCTGCGACGCGCCGCCGCACAGCACCGCCTGCTCGCCGAAGAGGTCGGTCTCGGTCTCCTCGGTGAAGGTGGTCTTGATGCCGCCCGCGCGCAGGCCGCCGATCGCCTTGGCGTAGGCCAGCGCGAGCGGCCACGCCTGGCCCGTGGGGTCCTGCTCGACGGCCACGATCACCGGCA
>JADGOZ010000105.1 GCA_017882705.1 Candidatus Nanopelagicales bacterium
GATCCGCTCGGCTTCGACACGCTCGGCTTCGGCGCGCTGAGCTTCCAGGCGCTCCTGCTCGAGGCGTTCGGCTTCGGCGCGTGCGGCTTCTTCGGCGGCGATCCGCTCGGCCTCGAGCCGCTCGGCTTCGGCGCGCTGAGCTTCCAGGCGCTCCTGCTCGAGGCGTGCGGCTTCTTCGGCACGTGCGGCTTCTTCGGCGGCGAGGCGCTCGGCCTCGAGGCGTTCGGCCTCGGCGCGTGCGGTCTCCTCGGCGGCGAGGCGCTCGACCTCGAGCCGCTCGGCTTCCAGGCGCTCCTGCTCGAGGCGTTCGGCCTCGGCGCGTGCGGCTTCTTCGGCGGCGATCCGCTCGGCTTCGACACGCTCGGCTTCGGCGCGCTGAGCTTCCAGGCGCTCCTGCTCGAGGCGTTCGGCTTCGGCGCGTGCGGCCTCCTCGGCAGCGATCCGCTCGGCCTCGAGCCGCTCGGCTTCCGCGCGTGCGGCTTCCTCGGCGGCGATCCGCTCGGCCTCGACGCGCTCTGCCTCGAGGCGTGCGGCTTCCTCGGCGGCGCGGCGCTCGTGCTCGAGGCGCTCGGCCTCGGCGTAGGCCATGTGCTCCGCCGTGATCCGCTCGGCCTCGAGCCGGGCAGCCTCGGCCTCCTCGGCCGCGACGCGCTCGCGCTCGAGACGCTCGGCCTCACGCGCCTCGTGCTCGCGCCGCATCTCCTCCGCGTGCTCCGCCGCGAGGCGCTCGGCCTCGGCCCAGGCGGCCTCGATCGCCTCCGCCTCGGAGCGCTCGGCGGCGACCCGCTCCTGCTCGAGGCGTTCGTCCTCGAGGCGTGCGGCTTCCTCCGCCGCGAGGCGTTCGGCTTCCTCCGCGGCGATCTGCTCCGCCTCGATCCGCTCGGCTTCGACCCGTTCGGCCTCGAGGGCGACGGCCTCCGCCTGCTCGGCGGCACGGCGCTCCCGCGTGAGCCGCTCGGACTCGGCGCGCCCGGCCTCGGCCTCGTCGCGGGCCTCGCGCTCGTCGGCGAGGGACACGACGTCGGCCAGGACGTCCTCGACCACCGGCGTCGCGGCGAACGGGGACCGACGTGGTGCGTCGTCGGTCGGTGCCGTCGCGCCGCCGGTGGCGGACTGGGGGGTGGCGAACACGTCGTGGACGACGGGTCGCGCGGAGAAGGGGGACGCCACCGACGGCCCCAGGTCCATGTCGTGCAAGGCCGCGGCGACCTTGGCGACCGACGCGCTCAGCTCGTCCTCGGTCGGGTCCTCGTCGGCCGGCACCTCGGGCCAGGGCTCGACGATCTCGACGCCGTGGGCGAGGTTCTCGATCTCGACCAGCCCAGCATCGAGCAGTCCCACGACGACCATGCCCGCCTCGAACACGGTGAATCCGCAGTCGTCGGCGAGGTCGGCGATGGTCCGGTTGCCGTCGACCTTGCACAGCAGTGCCCAGTCGTACGGGCCGAGGACGACGTCGGACGCGGCGTCGGACGAGGTCGAGAGCACCGGGACGCCGTCGGCGCCGCCGATGAACGGGACGATCTCGGCCCACCGCCCGTCGCGCTCGGCGGCCAGGGCCAGCAGGTTGGTGACCTCGATCGGGGGAGCGACGTCCTGGCGCGTGCGGTTGCCGTTGCGGAACTTCGACTCGACGACGGTCCAGTGCAGCAGGTCGGCGACCTGGTCGCGGACCTGCTCGGTCACGAAGGACTCGACGACGGCCCGGTCGACGAACTGCAGGTGGACCAGCAGCTCGCCGAGCCGCCAGCCCTGCAGCTCGGTGCGCTGCACCTCGAGCGCCTCGGCCAGCGCCTCGGGCGTGAGCGCACCGGAGGACATGAGCCGGACGCCGAGCAGCGGTCGACGTCCGGGGACGGAGACGGCGTAGACCTGCCCGTCGCGGAACCACACGGTGGACTGGTCGCCCTCGGGCTCGGTCAGAGTGAGGCATCCGGTCGCGCGCTGGGTGGCCAGCTCGAGGAGCACGCTGTCCACACGGACCGGGAAGCCAACGTCAGGCACGCCTGACCTCCTCTTCCGGTCCGTCGCGCCCACACCAGACGCTTCTTCACCCATCGGACGGAACGGACCGTGGATTGAGTCCCTGGGGTCGACCAGTCCGTGGGACATGCCACCATGGGCGCCGTGAGCACCCCCACCCTCATCACCGTGGCCCCGACGGGTGCGGAGACGGCCAAGTCCGACGCCCCCCCGCTGCCGGTCACTCTCGACGAGCTGGTCGACACGGCACGGGCCTGCGAGGCCGCGGGAGCCGGGCTCATCCACATCCACATCCGCGACGAGCAGGCTCGTCCCACCCTCGATCTCGCCCGGCTCACCGACACCGTGGCGGCGGTGCGCGACGCGACCGACCTCGTCGTCCAGCTGAGCACCGGCGGAGCCGTCACCGATCCCTACGACGCCCGGATCCGGGTCCTCGAGGCCCTGCCGGACTCCTGCTCGCTCACCTGCGGCACGGTCAACTTCGGCTCCGACGTCTTCCTCAACCCGTGGGACTTCATGGTCGAGCTCTACCGCCGCACCCAGGAGCTCGAGATCGTCCCGGAGTTCGAGCTGTTCGACGTCGGCCACGTCGCCGCGCTGAACCGGCTCCTCGACAAGGAGGGCCTCCCCTACGGCGGCCACGTCCACGCCGACCTCGTGCTCGGCGTCCCCGGCGGCGCCCCCGGCACGACCGAGGCCGTGGTCACGATGGCGCGCATGCTGCCTGCCGGCGCCTCCTGGTCGGCCACGGGTGTCGGCCGCTCGACCCTGCCGGTCGCGCTCGCCGCGCTGTCCGCGGGCGGTCACCTGCGGGTCGGCATGGAGGACACGCTCACCTTCGCGCCGGGCCGTCCGGTGCACGACAACGCCGAGCTGGTGGAGCGGGCCGCTAGTCTCGCCACCACGGCGCTGCGACCTCCGATGACCACGGACGAGGCGCGGGCCCTGCTCAACGTCAAGGACCGACGGAACGGAGACGGCGCATGACCAGGCCGATGCCCGGAGGACGCCGACGCGTGGACCACGTCCTCGCCCCTGAGTTCCTCGAGGGTCTGTCCGAGCTCCCGCTCGCCGACCTGCGCGCGCGGCGCCGTGAGGCCGAGCAGGAGGAGGCCGACCTGTCCTACCTGCGCCGCATGCTGCACGGCCGGATGTCGATCATCGAGGCCGAGCTCCGCCACCGCGACCCCGAGGTCGAGAGCGGGCCGGTCGTCGACGAGCTCGCGACCATCCTCGGCGACGAGCAGCGCAGCACCCGCGGGCTCGGTCGGCACCTCACCGTGGAGCCCTCGCGGGTCGACGAGCACCGTCGCAGCGAGGAGCAGATCATCGCCGACGCCGTGATCTCCGACGTCGCCGCACGCACCGACGCCGAGCTGCGCGACGCCATGGACCGCCTCGCCGCCCACGAGGTCGAGGTGTCCGAGGTCCGCCGCGCCGTCCAGAAGGCCATGGACACGCTGTCGGCCGAGCTCACCGCGCGCTACCGCGACGGCTCCGCGACGGTCGACGAGCTCCTCGCCCCCGGCGCCGGTGCCTGAGCCGGCCCCTCCCGTCGTCCTCGCCGAGGTCGTCCGCAGCGGATTCGTCGAGGGGCGGCACCGAGGCTCGCTCGTGGTCCTCGAACCGGACGGCTCCGTGCTCGTCGCCCGTGGCGACGTCTCGACGCCGGTGTTCCCGCGCTCGTCGAACAAGCTCATGCAGGCCGTCGGCCTCGTCGAGCTCGGCTACCCGGGCCGAGGTGAGCTCCTCGCGCTGGCCGCCGCGTCGCACAGCGGTGAGCCCCACCATGTCGACGGCGTACGCCGGATCCTGGCCGGCTGCGGCCTCGACATCGGGGCCCTGCGCACGCCTCCGGACTGGCCGCTCGGGGAGCGGGCCTTCCTCGACGTCGTCCGCGCGGGCGGGGAGCCCACGCCGGAGACGATGAACTGCTCGGGCAAGCACGCGGCGATGATCGCGACCTGCGTCGCCCACGACTGGCCCCTCGACGACTACCGCGCGGCCGAGCACCCCCTGCAGCGCCACCTCGCCGGGGCGATCGAGCGGTTGTCCGGGGAGAGGATCGCCGCCACCGGCACCGACGGCTGCGGCGCCCCGGTTGCTGCGATCTCGCTCACCGCTGTGGCCCGGGCGTTCTCCCGCTCCGTGCAGGCTGCACCGGGCGAGCCCGAGCGCGCTGTCGCCGACGCGATGCGCGCCCACCCGGACTACGTCGGCGGCACCGGCCGCGACGTCACGGTGCTCATGGCGGGTGTCGACGGGCTGCTCATGAAGGACGGCGCCGAGGGGGTCCTCGCCGCCGCGCTGCCTGACGGCCGGGCGTTCGCGCTGAAGGTCGACGACGGTGCCGAGCGCCCACGCCCGCTCGTCGCGACCGCGGTGCTGCGCCACCTCGGTGTCGAGGCCGACGTCCTCGCGGCGTACGAGATCCGCGAGGTCCTCGGCGGCGGTGTCCGCGTCGGCGAGGTCCGGGTTCCTGCCGGCCTGCTGGGGTAGCGGCCTCCGGCGCGGCTCAGGCGATGCAGGACGCCACGTCGTCTCTCGGGTGCGACGACGGTGACGTGACGCGCCGGACCGTGCTGCTCCACGTCCGCGCGGAGCAGGACCGCGCGAGCGCTCGCAGGCTGGACGCGCATGCCTGGCGCCGTAGGTCTCGACGGTGCTCGGCGAGGACGGCCGAGGTGATCTCGGGGGAGTTCATGGCTGCTCCAGAAGTCGGGTCGGAGGCGGTCGGGACGTCGCGGGATCGCGGTCGGGATGCGTCAGCAGCACGTGGTCGTCGGTGTCGATGTCGCGACCGCCGCGTCGCCATCCCCGCAGCACGTCCCGGACTCCGCGGCCTCGACGTCGGCGAAGAAGGTCGGGCTGTCGGCGAGGACGGTGTAGAACTCCCACCGCTCGCCGTCGGGGGCGCCCTCCACCCAGAACTTGTCCTGCTTCGCGTAGCAGCAGGTCGTCCCGCGCTCGTCGGTCGACACCAGGCCCACCCCGCCGAGGCGTGTCTGCTGGGCGTCGACGTCGTCGACGGACGTCATCTCGACGCCGAGGTGGTTGAGTCGTTCGGCTGCGTCCTTGTTCTCGAGGAGCACGAGCTTGAGTGGCGGCGTGGCAATGGCGAAGTTCGCGTATCCCGGGCGCCGCTTGGCCGGCTCGACGCCGAACATCGCGCTGTAGAAGGCAACCGCGGCGTCGACGTCGTCGACATTGAGCGCCAGCTGGACTCGGGTGGGAACGGTCTCGGTCATCAGGTCCTCCTGCGGTTCCGGGGTGTGTCGGCTGCGTCTCTGCACGCTCAACACATCGATCGTCATCGATATTGCATCCAGCATCGAGATCTGTCAATATTGATCCATGTCGAAGAATGCGTTGACCGCGGCGCCGCGCAAGCTGCTCGACGTGCTCGATCTCGGTGAGTGCTGCACCCCCCTCCGCCGCGAGCTGCTCGAGGCCGACCAGGCGGTGACCCTCGCCGAGGCGTTCAAGGCCCTCGCAGACCCGGTGCGCCTGCAGCTGCTCAACCTCATCGCGACCGCCGACGGCGGCGAGGCGTGCGCCTGCGACCTCGTCGACCCCGTCGGCAAGAGCCAGCCGACCGTGAGCCATCACCTCAAGGTGCTGCGCGAGGCAGGTCTCGTCACCGGCGAGAAGCGCGGCACCTGGATCTGGTACTCCGTCGTCCCCTCCCGCCTCGAGGACCTCCGTCGCGTCCTCGCCCGCACCTGATCCCAGAACTCGGAGCCCCGAGCCGATCGACGCCCGACGCGAGCGCCGTCCGACCGAAGGAAGGCAGCCATGACCCTCTCGATGCCCGACCCCACGCAGCTGTCCGACGAGCAGATCCGGGAAGCCGTCCGCGATCGCTACGCCGCGAGCGCCACCGCCGTCATCGCGGACCTCGACACGGGCGGGGGCTGCTGCTCCGGCCCGCGCGAGGGCGACGCGATCACGCGCGACCTCTACGCGGAGGGCGACGCCGACGTGCCGGAGGGCGCCCTCGCCGCTTCGCTCGGCTGCGGGAACCCGACCGCGCTCGCGGAGCTGCGACCCGGCCAGGTCGTCCTCGACCTCGGCTCGGGCGGCGGCATCGACGTCCTGCTCTCCGCACGACGCGTCGGCCCGACGGGCAAGGCCTACGGCCTCGACATGACGCCCGAGATGCTCGAGCTCGCCCGCCGCAACCAGGTCGAGGCGGGCGTCGAGAACGCCGAGTTCCTCCAGGGCACGATCGAGGACATCCCGCTCCCGGACGCCTCGGTCGACGTCATCATCTCCAACTGCGTCATCAACCTCGCCGCCGACAAGGACGTCGTCCTGCGCGAGGCGTTCCGCGTGCTGCGTCCCGGTGGGCGCCTCGCGGTGTCGGACATGGTGCTGCGCAAGCGGCTGCCGGACGTCGCGATGCGCGCCATGGCGCTGTGGACCGGGTGCATCTCCGGCGCCCTGCTCGACACCGACTACGCCGAGCGCCTCGGCGCGGCCGGGTTCGTCGACGTGGGCATCGAGGTCACCCGTGCTCTCGGGGCCGACGACCTGCGCGGCATGGCCACGTCGATCCCAGCCGACCTCATCCCTGCCGACGTCGACCCCGAGTCCGTGATCGCCGAGATGGACGGCGCGATCACGAGTGCGTTCGTCCGCGCCACGCGCCCGTGAGCCCGGCGAACGAGCTCGCCCCGGACGACTCCGCGGTCCTCGCGCGACTCTCCGTCCTCGACCGGTTCCTGCCCGTCTGGATCCTGCTGGCGATGGCGGCCGGCCTGCTGACCGGTCGGGTGCTGCCGGGCGTGCAGTCGGCGCTCGACGCCGTCAAGGTCGGGCAGACGTCGCTGCCGATCGCGCTCGGCCTGCTGCTGATGATGTACCCGGTGCTCGCGAAGGTCCGCTACGAGGACATGGGTCACGTGACCGGCGACCGACGGATGCTCTGGCTGTCGCTGCTGCTCAACTGGGTCGTCGGGCCGCTGCTCATGTTCGTCCTGGCCTGGACGTTCCTCGCCGACCAGCCCGAGTTCCGGACCGGGCTCATCGTCATCGGCCTGGCGCGGTGCATCGCCATGGTGCTCATCTGGAACGACCTCGCGTGCGGCGACCGCGAGGCCGCGGCCCTGCTCGTCGCGCTCAACTCGGTGTTCCAGATCGTGGCCTACGCCCTCCTCGGCACGTTCTACCTCAAGATCCTCCCGGGCTGGCTCGGCCTCGACACCCAGGACGTCGTGTTCTCCACGTGGGACATCACGAAGGCTGTGCTGGTCTTCCTGGGCATCCCGCTGGTCGCCGGCTACCTCACGCGTCGCATCGGTCTGCGCAGGCGCGGCCGCGAGTGGTACGAGTCGACGTTCATCCCGCGCATCGCGCCCTTCGCGCTGTACGGCCTGCTGTTCACGATCGTGGTCATGTTCGCCCTGCAGGGCGAGGCCATCACGTCGGACCCGCTCGCCGTGGTGAGCATCGCCGTACCCCTGCTCGTGTACTTCGCGATCATGTGGGGCGTCTCGTTCGTGCTCGGCACCCGCGCGCGGCTCGGCTACCCGAAGACGGCCACCCTGGCCTTCACCGCCGCGGGCAACAACTTCGAGCTCGCGATCGCGGTGTGCGTCGGCGTCTGGGGGGTCACGTCCGGGCAGGCGCTCGCGGGCGTCATCGGCCCGCTGATCGAGGTCCCGGCCCTCGTCGGGCTGGTCTACGTCAGCCTATGGCTACGCCGCGTAGCGAATCGCCAGCAAGCAGTTACCCACGGGTAGTGGTTTGGGTCACGCACGACGTATCGGGGTTTCGCTTGCTCTAGCAAGCGCATAGGGGCATACTGGAGTCATGGCCACCATCGACGTCCGCACCCTCGGGGAGTACATCCGCGAGCAGCGCGAGTCCGCCGAGGTGTCCCTGCGCCAGCTGGCCAAGAACGCCGGCGTCTCCAACCCCTACCTCAGCCAGGTCGAGCGGGGACTGAAGAAGCCGAGCGCCGAGATCCTCGGCCAGATCGCGTCCGCGCTCCGCATCTCCGCGGAGACCCTGTACGTGCGGGCCGGGCTCCTGGAGCCCCGAGCCGGCAACGCCGTGGTCACCGAGGCGATCGCGGCCGACGAGTCGCTCACCGAGCGGCAGCGTCAGGTGCTCCTCGAGATCTACGCCGCGTTCCACAGCGAGAACTCCGCTCAGGACACCGCGACCGAGGAGTCCACCACTCCCGACCCCACCACCGCCGGCACGACGTCCGCCGGTGCCAGCACACCGAAGAAGGATCAGTCATGACCGAGAACACCGTTCCCACCCCTGAGACCCCTGAGGTCGTCGAGGCCGTCGTCGCGCCGGTGAAGAAGGCCGCGAAGAAGACGACCACGACCGCCAAGAAGACGGCGAAGAAGACCACCGCCACCGCGAAGAAGACCGCCACGAGGACCACGGCGACCGCGAAGAAGACCGCCGCCAAGGCCACCACGACCGCGAGGAAGACCACGGCCACCGCGAAGGCGACCGCCACCAAGGCCGCCAAGCCGACCAAGGCCGCGAAGGCTCCCGAGAGCACCAAGCTGCTCGAGGTCCCCGTCACGCGCGTCCGCTCGCTGCTCTCCGAGCTCCCCGAGCCGGCCGCCGTGAAGAGCCGCGTCGAGGGCGACATCCTCGTCGCCACGAAGGCCGTCGAGGACTTCATCGCTCCGGTGCTCGCGATCGTCACGGAGCGCACGGCCGAGGGCCGCAAGGCTGCCGACGCCGTGGTGGCGCCGTACCGCACCGTCGTGGTCGAGAAGACCGCGGAGGGTCGCAAGGCCGTCGAGGAGATGGTCGCGCCGATGTTCGAGTTCGTCGCGGAGAAGTCCGCCGAGGGCCGTAAGGCCGCCGACGCCGTCGTCTCGCCCTACCTGCACTCCTTCGCCGAGAGGGCTGCGGCGCGTCGTCAGGCCGCCGAGGCCGCCCGCGACACCGTCGTCGAGACCGTGAAGCCCTACGTCGCCACCGTCACCAACCAGGCGACCGAGGCCGTCCAGGCCGTCGAGTCCGCCGTCGAGGACCTGCGCGCCCGGGCCGACGCCCGCTCCGCGTTCGCGACCGACAACGTCTCTCCGGTCGTCACCGAGGTCCGCGCCCGCGCCGACAAGGCTGTCGCCGACGTCCGTAAGGCCGTCGGCCTCTAGGCCCACGCCCCACCGCGAGCCCGGCGCACGCCGACCCGCACCCGAACGCCGAGGCCCCAGCGCTACAGCGCTGGGGCCTCGTGCATGTCCCGGGTCAGGCGAGCTCGAGGCTGCGCTTCGAGAGGCCCCACATCGCGCCGTCGATGCGGGTTCGGGCCGAGTGCAGGTCGTTCGCCGCGCCGAGCGTGACGAACAGCGGTGTGAAGTGCTCGACCGACGGGTGGGAGTAGGGCATCCCGGGCGCGGTCTGGCGGAACGACGCGAGGGTGTCGACGTCGCCGGCGACGATCGCCTCCCACGCCCAGGCGTCGAAGTCGCGCGACCAGCCCGGCACCTTGCCCTCGACCATCGCCTGGGTCATGAACGGCAGGCCGTGGGTCATGAATCCGGAGCCGATGACCAGCACGCCCTCCTTGCGGAGCGCGGCGAGCCTCTGGCCCATCGCGAACAGCACGTCGGGGTGGTCGGTCGGCAGGCTCAGCTGCACGACGGGCACGTCAGCGCCCGGGTACATCACCTTGAGCGGCACCCACGCGCCGTGGTCGAGGCCGCGCGGCCGCTCGACCACGGGCCCGAGCGCACTGAGCTCCGCGGTGACGCGGGCACCGAGCGTCGAGGCGTCCGGCGTGGCGTACTGCATCGTGTAGTAGCGGGGGTCGAAGCCGCCGAAGTCGTAGACGAGGCCGGTCGCGGGGTTCGGCGCAGCGATGGTCATCGGCGCGGTCTCCCAGTGGGCGCTGACGATGACGATGCCGGTGGGCTTGGGCATCGACGTCGACCACGCGAGCAGACCGTCCATCCACTCGGCGTCGTCGAACAGCGGCGGGGCGCCGTGGCTGAGGTAGATCGAGGGCAGCAGGTCGTCGCCGGGCGCCCAGACGCGCTGCGCGGCCGAGGCGGCCAGGGCGCGGGGCTCGAACGCGTCGAACGCGGCTGCTGCGCGGGGCTGTGCCATCGGGTGCTCCTCGTCGTCGTCCTGTGTCGTCTCGAGCGTAGGCGCAAAAGGTTGAATCGTCAACTAATGACGGGGAAGGGTCACTGCGGCGACGGCCCGGGAGCCACCGGTTGCCTATGCTGGCCCCGTGCTGGGAGCTCCGATCGGCGTCTACCTGTTCATCTCGTACGCCTGCATCCTCTTGGGCCTGTGGGCCCTCGTCGATGCCGCGATCCGCCCGACGAACGCCTATCCCGCGGCCGGTCGCCAGACCAAGGTGATCTGGCTCGCGATCCTCGGCGGCGGCGTCGTCGCCCAGTGGATCTTCCCGGCGCTGTTCGGGCCGATCGCCATGCTCGGGCTCGCCGGCATCGTCGCGGCGATCGTCTACCTCGTCGACGTGCGCCGCAAGCTCATCGAGGTCGCGCGCGGATCGCGCTGGTGACCCGCCCGTCCCGCCCGGTCGGCACCATCACCCGCGGGACGACCCACCCCAACCGGCTGCGCCGCGTCGACCGCTGGATCGCGGACTCCTGCGCCCGCGCGCTGCGGACCGCAGCCGACCCGCTCGTCGTCGACCTCGGCTACGGCGCTGCCGCCTGGACCCCCCGCGACCTGCGCGACCGCCTGCGCAGCGTCTGCCCCGACGCCGTGGTCGTCGGCGTCGAGATCGACCCGGTTCGGGTCGCAGCGGCGTCGCCGTACTCAGACGCGACGCTGACCTTCCGGCGCGGCGGGTTCGAGGTGCCGCTCGACGGTCGCCGCGCCGTGGTGATCCGCGCCTTCAACGTCCTGCGCCAGTATGACGAGTCCGAGGTCGATGGCGCGTGGCGGGCCATGACCGCGCGGCTGGCTCCCGGCGGCCTGCTCGTCGAGGGCACCTGCGACGAGCTCGGCCGGCACGCCTGGTGGGTCGCGCTCGAGGCCGGCGCCGCGTCCCCGCGCTCGCTGACGCTCTCGACGCGCCTCGCGGGGCTCGACCGCCCCTCGGACCTCGCGGAGCGGCTGCCCAAGGCACTGATCCACCGCAACGTCGCGGGAGAGCGGGTGCACGACCTGCTGGCCGGGCTCGATCGGTGCTGGGCCGCGGCGGCGCCGCACGCGGCCTTCGGCGTACGCCAGCGCTGGCTCGCCACGGTGTCCGCGCTGCGCGACTCCGGCGTCGACGTGCTCGACGGGCCGAGCCGGTGGCGGCTCGGCGAGCTCACCGTGCCCTGGTCGGCCGTCGAGCCCGGCCCGTGACGGAGGCCGGGCACGCAGCGTGACGACCGTGTTCGGCGTTGCGCCCGACGGGTGAATCGCGCGCGCGTCCGCCGTACGCGTCCCGCCGCGGAGCGCGAGGATGGTCGGGGTCCCTGGGCTGGAGGTGCGACGGATGACGCGACTCTCTGTCGTGCTCGGCGACCTCACGACCCAGCAGGTCGACGCCGTCGTGAATGCGGCCAACTCCGAGTTGCTCGGCGGCGGTGGCGTCGACGGCGCGATCCACGCTGCGGGCGGCCGGGTCATCTACGACGAGTGCCTCGAGCTGCGGCGTACGACGTGGCGGCACGGCCTGCCCACGGGGGAGGCCGTCGTGACGACCGCGGGCGCGTTGCCGGCGCAGTGGGTGATCCACACCGTGGGTCCGCGCTACGGGCGGCACGCGGGGATGGAGGCGGCGCTGCTCGCGGCGTGCCACCGCTCGTCGCTCGACCTCGCGTGGGGCGTGGGCGCGCGCACAGTCGCGTTCCCCGCCATCTCGTGCGGCGTCTACGGCTACCCGCCGGAAGAGGCGGCGCCGATCGCGGTCGGGGCCGTGCAGGCCTATGTCGACGAGCACCCGAGGGCGTTCGAGGAGGTCCGCTTCGTACTCGTCAGCGAGCCGCTGTGGGCGCTGTTCTCAGACGCGGTCGCCCGCAGCGACCGCCACGGCACGGTGGAGTGATGTGGTGATGGATCAGATCGTGACGTCGCGGCTGCTGCTGCGCGCCTGGACGGACGCCGACGCCGAGGCGGCGTACGCCGTGCTCTCCCACGACGAGGTCTGGCCGTGGCTCGGCGCGGAGCCGAGGCGGTGCCCCGACGTCGCCGCTGCGAGGCGCACGACGCAGCGATGGACGGCGATGGCCGACGTCGTGCTCGGCGTCTGGGCGATCGAGACGCCGGGCGCGAGCGACGTAGCCCTGCAGCCGTGCGGGTCCGTGCTGCTGCTCACGCTGCCGCGCAGCGACGGCTCGGAGTCCGACGCGGTCGAGATCGGATGGCACCTGCACCCGTCGGCCTGGGGCCGGGGGATCGCGACGGAGGGTGCCGCGGTGCTCGTCGAGCGCGCCCGTGCCGCGGGTCTCTCGAGGCTGCACGCGGTGGTGCGACCCGGCAACGCGCGATCGCTCGCGGTCTGCGACCGCCTCGGCATGATCCGCCTAGGCGAGACTGACGCGTGGTACGGCACCGAGTTCGTCGACCACGTCCTGGAGCTGTGAGCGTTCAGCCCAGCCGAAAGAAACTGCCCTTGATCGCCCCTTAGGGACGATCAAGGGCAGTTTCTTTGGCTCAGGTGTCCACAGTTCGTGATCTTGGAGCGCGTCAGTCCTTGCCCTGGTTCGCCACCGCTGCTGCGGCGGTAGCGGCGGCCTCGGGATCGAGGTACTCGCCGCCGCGCACGATCGGCTTGAGGTCGGCGTCGAGCTGGTAGACGAGCGGGATGCCGGTGGGGATGTTGAGCCCGGCGATGTCGTCGTCGCTGATGCCGTCGAGGTGCTTCACCAGTGCGCGCAGCGAGTTGCCGTGCGCCGCGACGAGGACCGTCTTGCCGGCGCGCAGGTCGGCGACGATGACGTCCTCCCAGTACGGCAGCAGGCGGTGCACGACGTCCTTGAGGCACTCGGTGAGCGGGTTCACCTCGGGCGGCAGCCAGGAGTAGCGCGGGTCGTGCGTCTGGGAGAACTCGTCGTCGGGGTCGATGGCCGGCGGCGGCGTGTCGTAGCTGCGACGCCAGAGCATGAACTGCTCCTCGCCGTAGGCGTCGAGGGTCTGCTTCTTGTTCTTGCCCTGCAGCGCGCCGTAGTGCCGCTCGTTGAGCCGCCAGTTGCGCACGACGGGGATCCAGTGCCGGTCGGCGACGTCGAGCGCGATCTGCGACGTGCGGATGGCGCGCCGCAGAAGCGACGTGTGCACGACGTCGGGCAGGACGCCGGCGTCGCGCAGCATCTCGCCGCCGCGCACGGCCTCGGCCACGCCCTTCTCGGACAGGTCGACGTCGACCCAGCCGGTGAACTGGTTGAGGGCGTTCCAGGTGCTCTCGCCGTGGCGGAGCAGGACCAGGGTGTACGGCGCGTCGCTCATGCCCGCCATCCTTCCGCATCGCCTCGTCGCGCCGCCCGGGGGTCGGCGTATCCGCCCTCGGCCCTGTCCGACCTCTCAGGATGATCAGCGCCCGTCAAGGGCACTCTGGCGTCCGCAGCTCGTGATCTTCGGCGACGTGGCGTGGGCCTCAGTGGTCGGGCGGGGGTGCCAGGTGCTGGAAGGCCTCGAGGTTGGCGGTCGACTCGCCACGCGCCGTGCGCCAGGCCCACTCGCGGGTGATCGAGCTGGCGAAGCCGAGCTCCAGGATGGTGTTGAA
This sequence comes from Candidatus Nanopelagicales bacterium, assembly GCA_017882705.1. GTDB lineage: Bacteria > Actinomycetota > Actinomycetes > S36-B12 > CAIYMF01 > Longivirga. The sequence continues at coordinate 13,658 of JADGOZ010000105.1, forward strand.
CGAGCCGTCGGCGTACTCCAGGACGCTGCCGAGGAGGCGGTCGACCTCGTCGGGGGTGACGGACGAGAGCGGGAGACGCCCGGTGAGGTAGATGTCGCCGAGGTGGTCGACGGCGAAGGCGACGGCGTACATCCGCAGGTTGCGCTCGAGCAGCCAGCGGTAGACGGCCTCGGCGTTCTCGTCGACGTGGCGGGCGACGAACGCCTGCACGGTGAGCGCGTGCTCGCCCACGACCAACGAGGCGGTCGTCCGCTGCTTGCGCTCACCCGGGAGCACCACGACGAAGCTGCCGGGCTCGGGCTCCTCGACGTCGAGGTCGTGCGCGGCGAGTACGGCCCGGAGGGCGTGGGCGGCGTCGGTGCGAGGACTCACGACGGAGACGCTACGCCGACGAGTCGGGGTCGACCCAACGCGAGCCGGGCATCAGGGGTACAAGATCGCGACTTGTGGACGCTGGCGTGCAAGAAACTGCTCTTGATCGTCCCTAAGGGGCCATCAAGAGCAGTTTTCGCTTGGCCTGGGGTCAGCTGCGCGACGCGGTGCGGACGCCGGCGACGGCGCGGTCGGCGAGCGCGTCGCGGTAGACCTCGAGCGTGGCCGCGGCGGTGGCGTCCCACCCGAAGTGCGACGCGTGCTGCACGGCCGCGCACGACCAGCGCTCGAGACGGGCGCGGTCGTGGACGACGTCGCACAGCGCCTCGGCCCAGACGCTCGGGTCGTGACCGTCGACGAGCCGCCCGCTGATGCCGTCGGCCACCGCGGTGGGGAGGCCGCCGACACGGGCCGCGACGACCGGGGTGCCGCACGCCTGCGCCTCGACCGCGACGAGCCCGAAGGACTCGGAGTACGACGGCACCACGCACACGTCGGCGGCGCGGAACCAGTCGGCGAGCATGGCCCGGCCGACCGGGGGCACGAACCGCACGAGGTCGCGGACCCCCAGCTCGACGGCGAGGTCCTCGAGCGCGTGCGGGTGCGCGAGACCGGAGCCGGACGGCCCGCCGCAGATCACGACCTGCAGGGTGTCGCGCAGCGTGGGCGTGCGCGCGACCATCGCGGCCGCGGCGCGGACCAGGACGTCGGGAGCCTTGAGCGGCTGGATCCGGCCGACGAACAGCAGCACGGTCCGGTCGGCCGCGACGCCGACCCTGGCCCGGGCGAGCGCCTTGTCGCCGGGGGAGAAGACGTCGAGGTCGACGCCGGGGTGCACCACGGCGACGTGCGCCGGGTCGGCGTCGTAGAGGTCGACGAGCTGCTCGGCCTCGGCCGCGGTGTTGGCCAGGATGCGGTCGGCGGCGTCGACGACCTGCTGCTCGCCGATGACCCGGCCCTCGGGCTCCGGGGCGTCGCCGTCGGCGAGGGTGAGGTTCTTGACCTTCGCCATCGTGTGCATGGCGTGCACCAGCGGGACGTTCCAGCGCTCGGCGGCGAGCCAGCCGACCTGGCCGGACAGCCAGTAGTGCGACTGCACGAGGTCGTACCAGCCCTCGGGGTGCGCAGCCTCGGCGCGCAGGACGCCGGAGGTCACGGCGCACAGCTGACCCGGGAGGTCCTCCTTGGACAGACCCTGGAACGGCCCGGCGGTCACGTGGCGCACGGTGACGCCCGGCTCCATCGCGACCGTGGGGGGCAGGTCGCCGGAGGTGGCGCGGGTGAAGATGTCGACCTCGACACCGCGGGCGGCGAGGCGGCGGGCCACCTCGGACACGTAGACGTTCATGCCGCCCGCGTCGCCGGTGCCGGGCTGGTCGAGCGGCGAGGTGTGGATCGAGAGGACGGCGACGCGGCGCGGGGTGGGTCGGCTCGGGCGCGGCGTCAGGAGGCGGGGTCGGCGTACGCGACGGCTGGACGCGTCGAGGGGGAGGATCGCCATGCCGCCGCGCCTCCTCGCCGTCGAGGGCGGACCGACCTGGCCCACCGGAGTGTCAACGGCCTCCGAGTCTGGTCCATTCCCGGGACGAGGGCGAACGGAACCGGTTCGCGTCACAGTCCGAGAGCGAACGGTGACGCTGGCGTGAGAGCGGCTACAGGCCGTCGACGATCGCCTCGGGGTCGATCGTGGCGTAGGGCTCGCCGGTCGCGACGTAGACGACGCGCTTGGCGATGGTCACGGCGTGGTCCGCGAAGCGCTCGTAGAAGCGCGAGAGCAGGGTGACGTCGACCGCCGCCTCGACGCCGTACTGCCACGTGGGGGAGAGCACCGTCTGGAACAGCTCGCGGTGGAGCCGGTCCATCTCCTCGTCGGTGCGCTGGATGTCGGCAGCCATCGTGACGTCCTTGGTCGCGATGACCGAGCCGGTCTTCGCGACGACGTTCTGGGCGACACCGCCCATCGACTGGAAGGTCGGGCGCAGCTGGGCCGGCACGGCCGACCCGGGGTAGCGCATCCGGGCCGACTTCGCGATGTGAGCGGCGAGGTCGCCCATCCGCTCGAGCGAGGCGGAGATGCGCAGCGACGCGACGACGATGCGCAGGTCGGTCGCGACCGGCTGCTGGCGGGCCGAGACCTGGAAGCAGTCGACCTCGACCTTGGAGGCGATCGCGTCGATCGCGTCGTCGCCGGCGATGACCGACTCGGCCAGTGCGAGGTCGGCGTCGAGCAGGGATCGCGTCGCCTTGTCCATGGCGGAGGCGACGAGGCGGGTCATCTCCACCAGGTCGTCGCTCACCCGGTCGAGCTGCTCGTGGTAGACCTCGCGCATGGGTGAATCCTCGTCATCGTGTCGGGGCAGGCGGTCCCGGCGGACCGCTTTCCGGTAGCAGGGGACCCAATCTAGGCCCGGAGAGGTACCTGCCGCCGCGTCGAGGTGAACGATCCTCGTCCAGCGGGTGAACATCCGGTGTCGCGGGTGAACAGTGCGCGAAGTCCCTCTGCCACCGGCCGTTCCCCGGCTGTTCCCCTTCGCGGGCGCCCGTATCGTGGTGACCGTGGACGTCACCGCGGGGCTCGCGCTGGCCGGACTCGTCGGCCTCGCCGTCGGTGGCACCGGTGGCTGGGCGCTCGCGACCCGTCGCGCCCCGGCGACCGTGTCGACCCCGTCGGAGCCCGAGGGCGTGCCCTCGCCCAACGTCCCCGAGGGCCTCAGCCGCCTGCTCGCCGTCCTGCCCGGAGCCGCCTTCGTGGTCGGTGCCGACAACGGGGTCCTGCGTGCCTCGGCCGAGGCGTCGACCTTCGGCGTCAGCCAGGGTGGCCGGCTCGACATCCCCGAGATCCTGACCCTCGTCACGGCCGTCCGTCGCGACGGGGTGATCCGCGAGGAGGACCTCGAGCTGCGTCGCCCGCCGCTCGGCAAGGGCCTGCTCCAGGCCCGCGTCCGCGTCGCGGCGCTGTCGCCGACGGCCGCGCTCGTGCTCGTCGAGGACCTGTCCGAGGCCCACCGGATCGACGCCGTACGCCGCGACTTCGTGGCCAACGTCTCGCACGAGCTCAAGACGCCGGTCGGCGCACTCTCGCTCCTCGCCGAGGCGGTGCAGAGCGCGAGCGACGACCCTGAGGCCGTGCAGCGCTTCAGCGCCCGGATGCAGGTCGAGTCGCAGCGCCTCACCAACCTCGTCAACGACCTGATCGACCTCTCGCGGCTGCAGAGCGGCGACCCGCTCAAGCACTCCGAGCGCGTCGAGGTGAGCCGCATGGTCTCCGAGGCCCTCGACGCGACGAAGCTGCTCGCGAACGCCCGCGAGATCGACGTCGTGGTGGGCGAGGCTCCCCCGATGGAGGTGCTCGGCGACGAGGGCCAGCTCGTGATGGCCCTGCGCAACCTGCTCACCAACGCCGTGGCCTACTCCCCGCCCCGCACGCGCGTCGCCGTCGCCGCCCGCTGCCTCGGCGACGTCGTCGAGATCAGCGTGACCGACCAGGGCATCGGCATCCCGGCCGCGGAGCAGTCCCGCATCTTCGAGCGGTTCTACCGGGTCGACCCGGCCCGCTCGCGCATCACCGGTGGCACCGGTCTCGGCCTGGCCATCGTCAAGCACGTCTGCGTCAACCACGGTGGCGAGTGCACCGTCTGGTCGGTCGAAGGCGAAGGCTCCACGTTCACCCTGCGGCTGCCGTTGGCACCCGCCTCGCGTACCCCTGAGGGAGACCCGGCCCCGTGACCCGTGTGCTCGTCGTCGAGGACGAGGAGTCCTTCTCCGACGCCCTGTCGTTCATGCTGCGCAAGGAGGGCTTCGAGGTCGGCATCGCGTCGACCGGCACCGACGCCGTCACGCAGTTCGACCAGAACGGCGCCGACGTCGTGCTGCTCGACCTCATGCTGCCCGGCATGTCGGGCACCGAGGTCTGCCGCTCGCTGCGTCAGCGCTCCAGCGTCCCGATCATCATGGTCACGGCGAAGGACGGCGAGGTCGACAAGGTCGTGGGCCTCGAGCTCGGTGCGGACGACTACGTCACCAAGCCGTTCTCCTCGCGCGAGCTCGTCGCGCGCATCCGCGCGGTGCTGCGACGCACCGGCGAGCCCGAGGAGCTCCTGCCCGCGACCCTCGAGGCCGGACCGGTGCGGATGGACGTCGAACGCCACGTCGTGTCGGTCAACGGGAGCGCCGTATCCCTCCCGCTCAAGGAGTTCGAGCTGCTCGAGCTGCTCCTGCGCAACGCCGGGCGCGTGCTGACCCGCGGCATGCTGATCGACCGCGTCTGGGGCTCGGACTACGTCGGCGACGGGAAGACCCTAGACGTCCACGTGAAGCGGCTCCGGGCGAAGATCGAGGCCGACCCGGCGGCCCCCGTGCACCTCGTCACCGTGCGCGGCCTCGGCTACAAGTTCGAGTCCTGACCGGTCCCCACCTGCCGACCCGCCCGAGAGGTGGCGTCAGCACGCCGTGGACGTCGCCCTCACGCCACATCTCGACGGGCTGCGGGTGCCGTCAGTTCAGGAACGGGCCGAGGCCCGCGTAGATGCCGACCGGCGGGACCGCCATCACCGAGACCGGGACGGCACCGGCCTTCTGGAAGGTGAAGGTCACGGTGGCGAAGGCGGTCGCCGGGATGGTGAGGCCGGTGATGTCGACCTTGACGTCGGCGTTGAAGCCGATCCGCACGGCCGAGGTGGGCCGGCCCGACGGCAGCGGGACGGTCGTCGCGGCGTCGGGCCCGGCCACCGTCACGGTGGCCCCGGTGGGGTCGGTGACGGTGACGCCGGTGAGGACGTCGTCCTCGGTCAGGCTCTGGTTGACGATCGTGCCGATCACCGTGGCCTTGGTGCTGGCTCCGAGACCGGTGACGATCGTGATGCCGCGCAGGGCGATCGTCCCGGAGCTGGAGTTGGCGGACGCGCCGTTGCCCGAGGGCGGCTGGGTCGTGGTGCCGGCATTGACGCCGATCGAGCACGCCGAGAGCACGGGGACGAGCGCGAGCGCGAGGACGGCGGCCGAGCGGCGCCAGGCGGTGCGGGGCACGGGATCGCTCCTGGTGGACCGGGTGGGACGGGCGGCGTCAGCCTAGGGCATGGCCCCCCTCCTGGGAGGGCGGGCTACGGCGAGTGGTGACACGCGGTGAGCGGGCGCGCAAGCGGCCGGTCGGGTGAGTGCGTGGCCCAGGTCACGAGGGGCCACCGGAGCAAGGCTCTGACCTGCGATGACGGTCTTCGAGACGTCCCCGGAGCGTGTTAGACTAGGGGGACCTGGAAAGGGGTACCCCACCTATGACGTTCACGGTCGGCGACACGGTTGTCTACCCGCACCACGGTGCGGCAACGATCGAAGCCATCGAAAAGCGGACCGTCAAGGGCGTCGAGAGGGACTACCTGGTCCTCCGCGTCGCCCAGGGCGATCTGACGGTCCGAGTTCCCGCCGAGAACGTCGACCTCGTCGGCGTCCGCGACGTCGTCAACCAGGAGGGCCTGGACCGCGTCTTCGACGTGCTGCGCCAGCCCTACACCGAGGAGCCGACCAACTGGTCGCGCCGCTACAAGGCCAATCTCGAGAAGCTCGCCAGCGGCGACGTCATCAAGGTCGCCGAGGTCGTCCGCGACCTCTGGCGCCGTGAGCGTGAGCGTGGGCTGTCCGCCGGGGAGAAGCGGATGCTCGCGAAAGCGCGCCAGATCCTTGTGTCGGAGCTCGCACTTGCCGAGAACACCAACGAGGACAAGGCAGAGGCGATCCTCGACGAGGTGCTCGCCTCCTGACCGGTGCGGCCGCGCCGGTCGGCGTCGCCGCACGGTCCTCGTAGGGAGGAACGGGCATGGCCCTGCGCTTGACCCGGGTGCCGAGCGTCGCCGTCGAGGCGTTGCGCCTGTTCGTCGTGGCCTTCGGGGCCGGGATCGGCTACCAGATCGCCGTCTGGCTTGGTGCTGCCGACCATCCTGACCTGCTCGGCTCGTTCAACGGCCGGTGGGTCGGGGCGATCCTGGGCGCCCTGGTCGGCTACGTCGCCGGCGGTGTCCTCGCCCGGCTGGCCATCCGCACCCTCGACCGTGGCGAGCGGGCCCTCGAGGGCCTCTCCGCCGAGCAGGTCATCGCGGGCAGCTTCGGCGCCGTCGTGGCGGCGGTCTTCGCGACCGCGGTCAGCTGGCCGCTGTTCCTGCTCGGGCCGGCCCTCATCATCACGCCGATCTTCCTGTTCATCGTGCTGGTGTTTGCGATCTTCGGCTTCCGGGTCGGCCGCTCGCGGCGCGACGCCACGCTGAGCGCCCTCGGCGGTGCCGCGGGCCTCGCTCCGCGTGCGGCCGCGGCCGCCTCGCTCCCGCGTCTCGTCGACACCTCGGTGGCGATCGACGGACGGGTGCTCGACGTCGTGCGCTCGGGCTTCCTCCACGGCCGCTTCCTCGTCCCGCAGCCGGTGATCGACGAGCTGCAGAACATGGCCGACTCCTCCGACGACCTGCGTCGGGCGAAGGGCCGCCGGGGTCTCGACGTGCTGGAGGCGCTGCGTCGCGAGCACGGCGTCGAGCTGCTCTCGATCCCTGACGAGGCGATGGGCGTCACCAACGTCGATGCCAAGCTCGTCCGGATGTCGATCGACCGCAACTGCGCCCTGCTGACCTTCGACACCAACCTCGCGAAGGCGGCCGCCATCGCCGGGGTGAAGGTCATGAACCTGCACAGCCTCGCCCTCGCGCTGCGCCCGCTCGTCGTGGTCGGCGACGAGGTCGACCTGCACCTGCTCAAGTCGGGCAAGGAGGCCGGCCAGGCCGTCGGCTACCTCGACGACGGCACGATGGTCGTCACCGAGCACGCTCGCGACAAGGTCGGCACCGAGTGCCGGGTGGTCGTGACGAGCGTCGTCACCACTGCCAACGGCCGTCTGGTGTTCGCCAAGCCGGCCAGTCGTGCGGGGGCTGATCGGTGAGTCGCACGGCCGTGATCGTCCCCGCGGCGGGACGCGGGGAACGGCTCGGCCCCGGTGCCCCGAAGGCGTTGCGGGTGCTCGGCGGCGTCCCCATGCTCGTGCACGCGGTCCGTGCCCTCGCCTCCGCGCGGTCGATCGACCTCGTGGTCGTCGCAGCACCCGAGGACGGCGTGGCCGAGGTCGTCGCGCTGCTCGGCGAGCACGGTCTGCTCGACGCCGACGGAGCCCGGGCCGGTGCCATGGTCGTCGCCGGTGGAGACACCCGGCAGGACTCCGTCGCTCGGGCGCTCCACGCGCTGCCCCCCGACATCGACGTCGTGCTCGTCCACGACGCCGCGCGCCCGCTCGTGCCGACCTCGCTCGTCGACTCCGTCGCGTTCGCCGTCCGAGGCGGTGCCGAGGCGGTCGTCCCCGGGCTCCCCGTCGCCGACACCGTGAAGGCCGTCGACCCGCTCGAGACCGTGACGGCCACGCTCGACCGCTCCTCGCTCCGTGCGATCCAGACACCCCAGGGCTTCCGGCGTACGACGCTGACGGCGGCCCACGCCGCGGCCGACCCCGACGCCCCGGCCACGGACGACGCGGGACTCGTCGAGCTCGTCGGCGGCACGGTGCTGGTCGTGCCCGGTGACGAGGAGGCGTTCAAGGTGACCCGACCGCTCGACCTCGTGCTCGCCGAGGCCGTCCTCGCGCGACGGAGGGCCGCCGGTGTCGTCGCCTGACGCAGCGGGCGTGCCGCGGGTCGGCATCGGGGTCGACGTCCACCCGTTCAAGGACGGGCGCGTGCTGTGGCTCGCGTGCCTCGAGTGGCCGGGCGAACGTGGGGTCTCGGGGCACAGCGACGGCGACGTCGCGGCACACGCGGCCTGCGACGCCCTCCTGTCGGCTGCGGGCATCGGCGACCTCGGCTCGGTGTTCGGCGTGGACCGTCCCGAGTGGCACGGCGCGTCGGGCGCGGCGCTGCTCGGCGAGGTCGTACGGCTCGTGAGCGACGCCGGCTTCGCGATCGGCAACGTGAGCGTGCAGGTGATCGGCAACCGCCCCCAGGTCGGTCCGCGTCGCGACGACGCGCGGCGCGTGATGAGCGCGGTCGTCGGCGCACCGGTGTCGGTGTCGGCCACGACGACCGACGGCCTCGGTCTCACCGGCCGCGGTGAGGGCATCGCCGCGATCGCGACGGCCCTCGTCGTCCCCGTCTGACCGCCGCCCGCGCGCGGCGGCCGACACGACGTCCCCGAGGTGTGTCGTGAGGGCGACCCCGACCCCGCCGTGACGCCACATCTCCGGAGCCACGCCGGGAGATGTGGCGCGGCCTCGGCCTCGACACCGTCCTGACGCCACATCTCGGGCCTTCGTCGCTCACGGTTGGCGCACGGTGCCCGGTGTCGCGGCGAGCGAGCGACTCCGTACCGATGGCTGAGCACGTCGTGAGGTCCGGCCGTCATGGTGGCGATGCGTGATCGGTGACGCGGGTGCCGGTCGGACATACGTCGAGCCGGGTGAGGGATCGTGACGACGGTGCGTGAACGAACGCGGAGTTGAGCGTGCCGTGAGCGACGTGATCCACGAGACAACGTGCGGCGAGTGGGTGATTCCCGTTGTGCCACAGGGGATGCGGGGATCGGACCGTGGACCCGGATCGGACGGCACCCGGCCAGGCATCCTGCCCGGACCCCGCCGCCCGTCCGACATCTGTCCACCGCGGTCGTCACACGGCCGCCGATGTTCTCCAGGAGGACATCATGCGCAAGGCAATC
>JADGOZ010000106.1 GCA_017882705.1 Candidatus Nanopelagicales bacterium
GTCGCGGTGTTGTCGTAGGCCGCGACCATGCCGAAGCCGTGGGTGTAGACGAGGTGGTCGTTGGCCCAGTTGCGCTGGCTGTCGTCGATGCCCGCGAGGTTGAGCTCGCGCATCGCGATGACGGCGCCGCGTGTCTTGCCATTCAGCGGGTAGCGGTCGATGTCGAGCGAGTCAGGGAACCGGTAGTAGGTGCGGATCGCCTGGAGCTGCTTGTAGGTCGGGCTCACGATCGACGGGTCGAGCAGGCGGATGTTCTCGATGGTGCCGGCGCTGGCCTTGATGGCCGCGTCGGTCGCCACGGTCGCCGCGGTGTACGGCGACACCACCGCCGAGTCGATGCCGTAGGACTGCCTCGTCGCGTTGATGTTGTTCTGGATGTACGGCGACTCCCGCACGAGCTCGGTCGGGCGGACCTGCACCGACTGGACGAACGCCGGGTAGATCGAGCCGACCACGAGCGCAGAGCCGGCGAGCAGCACGAGCGCCGTCACGGCGAGCGTGAAACCCTTGCGGAACGCGCTGAGGAAGAACAGCACCGCGCAGATGAGCGAGATCCACATGAGGATCGTCAGCCCGGGCAGCAGGGCGTTGGCGTCCTTGTAGGTCACGCCGGGCACGAAGTCGTCGGTCGAGAGCGTGACGTCGAACCGGTCGAGGTAGTAGGCGACGGCCTTGAGCAGCACGAAGACGCCGACCAGCGTGCCGAGATGCGCCTGCGCGGCGTGGCTGAAGCGGTCGTCGGCCGGCTGCAGCCGGATGCCGCCGTAGATGTAGTGCACGAGCACCGACACGATGAACGCGAGGACGACGGTCGCGAAGAGGAACCCGATGAGGAAGCGCAGGAACGGGAGCGTGAAGACGTAGAAGCCGACGTCGACGTTGAACTGCGGGTCCGACGTACCGAACGCTGTCCCGTTGCGGAACAGCAGCCAGTCCTTCCACTCCGAGGTGGCGCTCACGCCGGCCAGCAGGCCCAGGACCAGCGGCACGCCGACCATCGCCACGCGGCGGATCGGGTCGAGCGCCATGCGGTAGCGCTCGAGGCTCGCCTGCTCCGGCGACATGAGCCGGAAGACCGGGCGGAAGCGGTAGGCGATCCACATGTTGACGCCGACCACGAACGCCATGAGGCCGCCGAAGAACAGCAGCAGCCCGACCTTCGTGTACAGCTGCGTGGAGAAGACGCTGGTGGCATCGACGGACTGATACCAGAGCAGGTCGGTCACGAAGCCCGAGACCAGGATGAAGGTGAAGGCGATCGCCGCCAGGATCACGAGGGTCCAGAGCAGAGCGCGGTTGCGGCGCACGGGCTCCCCCACGTCGGGCCGTCCGCCCTGTCCTGATCCGCCGGTCGGCGCGTCGAACGTCACGTGCAGCACCCTACGTTGCGGTCCAAGGCCATGCCCTCCGGGTCGTCGACGGTGACCAGGCGGCACAATCTGCGTCGTGACCTCCGACGGCCCCGTCCCCACTCCCCCTGACGTCCCGACCCCGGTCGACGTTCCCGAGCCCGCCACGGCGCTGTCCGCGGCCGACCTCGGGGCCGGCACCGTGGTCGACCTCGAGGCGATCGCTGCCGCGCAGCGTGCGATGCGGCTCGTGGACCTGGTCCGCGAGATCGAGCGCTACGTCGCCGCCGACGGCTGGGACCAGAACCCCCGCATGTTCGCGCTGGCGCGCACGACCGAGCTGGTGCGCCTCGAGCCCGACCTGGCCGCGGCCCTCGGCGCCGCCGGGGAGGACCCCGAGTCGCTGACGCCGATCGAGCAGGAGGAGCTCGACCACGAGCGCCCCCTCGACGAGGTGCTCGCGACGACCATGTGGCCGGCCGAGGTCGCCGGCGCGGCGCTCGTGCTCGAGCGTCTCGTGCTCCCGCCGTCGGCCGAGGACGTGCTCGACGGGAGCGACTCCGCCGCGCTCGAGGACGCCGCGGCGACGCACCCCGACCGCGAGGACGTCCGGATGGCCGTCGTCGTCACCCGTGACAGCCAGCGGGTCTGCGCCGTGCGCCTGCGCTCGCACGACGTCGACGACGAGGTCCTGGTCGGCGAGAACGTCGTGCCGCGCCTCGCCGACGCCCTCGCCGCCACCCTGACCTGAGGACTGCGGATCAGGAGCAGGGCGTGACGGGCTTGCCGGAGACGTAGTTCTCGACGGCGCTCACGGCCTCGGCGAGCGTCGAGATCCTCGCCACGGTGAGGCCGCCGGGGATGCCGTCGCGGAGCACGTCCTGGCAGTTGTCGGCCGGGGCGAGGAACAGCGTGGCGCCGGCGCGACGCGCGCCGGTCATCTTCTGCTCGATCCCGCCGATCGGGCCGACCTGTCCCTCGGGCGTGATCGTGCCCGTGCCGGCGACGAACTTGCCGCCGTTGAGCTCTCCGGGGGTGAGCTTGTCGATGATCCCGAGGCTGAGCATCGTGCCCGCGCTCGGGCCGCCGACCCCGCCGAGGGTGAACTCGAGGTGGAACGGCGCCTTGTAGTCCTCGCCGACGCTGATGCCCATGAACGCACGGGAGGAGTCGTGCGGGTTCGTCGTCGTGACGATCGACTCGGTGAGGACGTCCTTGCCCTCGCGTCGCACCGTCACCACCGCGGTCTGGCCGGGGGCGACCTTGCGCATCGCGGTGGTGACGTCGGTCGTGGTCGTGACCACCGTGCCGTCGATCTTCAGGATCTGGTCGCCGGGCTCGAGCTTGCCGTCGGCGGGCGTGCCGCCGACGACGGAGGCGACCACGACGAGGGTGAGGAACGGCCGGTGGAGGTAGCTGAGCGCAGCCGCCGTGGAGTCGGACTCGCTGTCGCTGAACGAGCGGACGTTCTCGGCCTGGAGCTCGTCGACCGTCTGCCCCTCCGGGTAGATCGACTCTCGCGGCACGATCCGGATGTGCGGGTCGGCCCAGCCGACGAGGACGCGGCCGAGGTAGACGCCGTTGCCCGGGCCGCCCCGCTCGTTGACCGTGGTCATGTCGAGGTTGCCGGCGGTCGGGTAGGTCTGCGTGCCGCTGATGTCGATGAGCGGCTTGCCCTCGACGTCGCCGATCGTGTTGAACGTCGGGCCGGGGGCGAGCTCCACGAACGGCACCGGCAGCAGCGCCCCGGCGACGAGCATCGCCACACCGGACGCCGTGGCGGCGCCGACCCACAGCCGACGTCGGGTGGTGATCCTCACGAGGCGCGGCCGCTCTCGTCGGTGTCGTCGTCGGCACGCCGCTCGCGCTGCAGCGAGGGCAGCGGCTTGGCCATCGCCTCGCGGAACCGGGCCATGTCCTCCATGCCCTGCTCGGCGTCGGCCGGCTTGCGGTCGCGGCCGCGCCACTTCAGGAAGAGGAGTCCGAGCACCGTGGCTGCGATCGGGATCAGCAGCCAGCCCAGGATCTCCATGCCCCCAGCCTACGAGTCGCGAGCCGATGCTCCGTCCCCCGATCGGCTCCGGAGCACGGCGTACGCCGTCCCACAGGGGTCACCGGCCGCGGGCGCGCCTCGCCGCGCGCACGAACGCCGCCGCGCCGAGCACCGCCACCGTGGCACCCGCAGCGGAGGCGCCGGCCACCGTGGCGTCACGCCGGCCGAGCCGGCGACCGGCGACCGTGACGTCGCCGCGCACCTCGTCGAGCACGGCCCGGAGGCACGACTCGTTGTCGTGCTCGGGCCGCCAGCCGGCAGCCCGCAGCGCGGTGGAGGGCACCACGAGCGGGTGCATGACGTAGGCGAGCTCGCTCGCGGGCGCGGGCGTGACGCCCAC
>JADGOZ010000107.1 GCA_017882705.1 Candidatus Nanopelagicales bacterium
AAAGGAAATTACTACCTGTCCGATGGCGCCCTACGACGATTGTCGCGGTGCCGACCCATCTGACGGGGTTTGTTGGCATCGATTTTTGACACGCTGTTGAGTTCTCAAGGAGCGGGCGCGCACCATCAACTCCACCGATTTCTCGGTGAGGGCCATCCGGGGCAACTCGCCTAACTTAGCGGAACCGTGTGGCTCGGTCAAATCGGAGCCTGGTTCCTCCCCACCCGCCGGAGCGGGCGCGCCGAAGTCCTCAAACCCTTGTGGGGCTTGCGGTTTCAACTGGGTGGTCCTGCCCCGGGACCGGCCACCGACTCGGTGTCCGTTCCTCCCTGACGGGCTGACGTCGTGAACATTAGGTGTCGGTGGCGGTTCAGGTCAAATCGGGCACGGATGCCCGGGCTGGGCCAGCGGTCGTCGCCCGGTAGCACCTGCACAGCAACGGTTTACGAGACCCGAGGAGCTCGCAGGTGGACCCCAGGAGCCCGGATCAGGACCCCTCGACCTGGACGCCGCCGATGTGACGCCGACCACGTCGCAGCAGCACCCAACGGCCGTGGAGCAGGTCAGCGTCCCCGAGGACGGCCGTCTCGTCGGTGACGCGGATGTTGGCGACGTAGGCGCCGCCCTCCGCGATCGTGCGCCGACCTGCCCCCTTGGAGGCGACGAGACCGGACCGCGCGAGCGCGTCGGCGACCGTGATGCCCTCGGCCCACTCCCCCGCAGTCACGACGGCGTGCGGCGCCTCCGCGAGCGCGGCGTCGAGGGTGGCCGGGTCGAGGTCGGCGACGTCGCCCTGTCCGAACAGCGCGCTCGCGGCGGACTCGACCTTCTCCCGCTCCTCGGACCCGTGCACGAGGTCGGTGAGCTCCTGCGCGAGCGCCCGCTGCGCCTCGCGCGCCTGCGGCCGATCGCGGAGGGAGGCCTCGAGCGCCGCGATCTCGGCGTGGTCGCGGAACGAGAAGATCCGCAGCAGCTGCGGTGCGATCGCGTCCTCGACGTTGAGCCAGAACTGGTACCAGGCGTACGGCGACGTCAGCGACGCCTCGAGCCACACGGTGCCGGACTCGGTCTTCCCGAACTTCGAGCCGTCGGACTTCGTGACGAGCGGCGTGGTCAGCGCGTGGACGCGGTTGCCCGTGACACGGCGTACGAGGTCGACCCCGGCCACGATGTTGCCCCACTGGTCCGAGCCGCCGGTCTGCAAGGAGCAGCCGTACTGCTGGTGCAGCTGCAGGTAGTCGTACGACTGGAGCAGCTGGTAGCTGAACTCGGTGTAGGAGATGCCGGCGCCGGCCAGCCGGGCCGCGACGGCCTCGCGGTCGAGCATGCGGTTGACGCTGAAGTGCTTGCCGATGTCGCGGAGGAACTCCAGCGTGGAGAGCCCCTGGGTCCAGTCGTAGTTGTTGACCATGACCGCGGCGTTGTCCGGCGCGTCGAAGTCGTAGAAGCGCTCGAGCTGGGCGCGGAACTTCGCCACCCACTCCTCCACGAGCGCCTGCGGGTTGAGCACTCGCTCCCCGGACTCCTTGGGATCGCCGATGAGCCCGGTGGCCCCGCCGACCAGCGCGAGGGGCCGGTGCCCCGCGAGCTGGAACCGGCGTACGGTCAGGATCTGCACGAGGTTGCCCATGTGCATGCTCGGCGCGGTGGGGTCGAACCCGCAGTAGAGGGTCAGCGGACCCTCGGCTGCGGCGGCACGGAGCGCCTCCAGGTCGGTCGAGTCGGCGACGAGCCCCCGCCAGGCGAGGTCGTCGAGGACAGCCACACGGGCCCGGGCGGCGTCGTCGAGGCTGCTCGCGTCGAGCGTTCCCGCGGTTTCCTGCGTCACGGCGTCATCCTCCCGCACGCCGGGGGCGGCTGACGCACGGGTTCCCGGACAGGGAGAACCGCCACGGGGTGTCGACCGCCCTGCTGATCCCGACGCGCGGGCCGACCACCACGTCGGCGTCGGGCACCGCCGCCCCGGGTCGCACCCGCAGCCGCGAGCGGGAGGACGTGGTGTCGGTGTCGTTCCACTCCCCGTCGACGCCGAGCGCCGCAGCGAGGTTCGCCGGCCCGGACGCCAGCCGTGCCCTCGTCGGCTTCGGACCACGTCGCAGGCGTGCGACGTCCTCACCCTGCAGCACCTCGCCGGCACGCACGAGGACCGCCGACGCACGGCCGCGCGGCTCGCACACGAGGTTCAGGCACCAGTGCATGCCGTAGGTGAAGTAGACGTAGGCCCGGCCCGGTTCCCCGTACATCACCTCGGTGCGCAAGGTCGGCCCGCGCCAGGCGTGGGAGGCCGGGTCGTCCTCGCCGGCGTACGCCTCGACCTCCACGATGCGGACGACCACGACCCCCGCGGGCGTCCGTGTCTCGAGGCTGCACCCGAGCAGGTCACGAGCCACGGAGTCGGACGGCCGCGCGAAGAACGACGCCGGCAGAGTGGCGTCACCGGGATCTGGTCGCACTCGTCCGTCCAAGTCTCTCCCAAGAGGCGGGTGACACGTTCCGCTCCACCTGTACCACGAGCGGGAGTTGCTGTGCCATGACGCTCGTTCGCAGCATGACGACGCGAGGGCCTGACGACGGAGCGCGATGGGCGGGTCGCTTCGCTCGATCATCCGTCCACCCTGGGGGCTGAGCCGCTAGGTGGCGAAGGCTTTCCCGGCCGCGTGCTGGAAGGGGCGTGCCCCGGACGCCCTACAGACCCGGGCCGATCACGACGAGTGCCGCCGTCACTGCCAGCACGATCGCGGCGACCACGATCTCGAGCGCGACGTTGCACCGCAACGCCACGACCGACTCGGCGGGAGCGAGCACCTCGAGCGTCACGACGTCGCCCGACCGGCGAGGCGGCCGTGTCGTGCGCTCTCGCACCTCCGTGCTCGGCACCCCCGCGGTGGCGGCATGACGCGAGACCCAGCGGCGGGACACGTTGCCCAGCAGCAGGAGCGCCGCCACCGCGACCAGCTTGGCCAGCAGGACGCGACCGAACTCGGTGGACACCAGGCCCGACGCGGATCCCACCTCGCGCCACGTCATGTAGGCGCCCGTCACCACCAGCGTCCCCGCCGTGACGAGGGCCACCTTCGAGAACGCGAGAAGGGCCGGCGCACGGACCGTGGCGTGCTCATCGGTCGCCAGGCACGCGACGATGACGACAAGGCCACCAAGCCAGAGCGACATCGCGAGGCTGTGCAGCAGGTTCGCGAGAGTCGCCAGCAGGGGAACGGCGTCGACCGCGGCGTGGCTCACGAGGGGCCAGGTCGCCACCAGCGCGACCGTGCTCACGCCGGCCGTACCGGTGATCACGCTGCTCGGCCGTGCCGTTCTGGCGCTGCCGCGGCGCAGGGCGAACGCGAGCGCCACCGCCAGCGCGACGACCAGGTAGGCGCGTACGGCGTAGACCGTGTCGAACTTGCGGGAGTGCGTGTCGAGGCTCGCCGGGTCCAGCCAGAGAGCGCTGAACGATGCGCCGCTGGCCCAGATCCCCTGCAGCACCATGCCCCCGACGGTGCTCACGACGAGCATCCCCAGCCCGGTGAACGACAACCGTCGGACGCGTGCGTCCCGTGACCCGTCGGGCCAGATCAGCGGCAGCACCATGAGGATCCCGGGGCCGAGCACGAGGCCGACAAAGCCGACCCACCGCATGACCCCGAGCAGGAGCCCCGCGACGTCGTTGCGCTGGCTCGACGGGACGGCCGTGCTGACGGCGGACGCCACCAGCACGGAGAAGTGGAACGTGCCCGACACCGGGTGCGTGTCCTCGGAGCTGACGGTCCAGTCGACCGTGTCGGTGCCTTCGGCGATCCCGGGCTGCACCGCGACGCCGACCTTCTCGGGCTCGCCGGACGCAGCCGTGACAGCACTGGAGTCGATCCGACGACCGTGATCGTCATAGACCCAGATGGTGCTGCCCTCGAGCTCGATCGCGTCGTCGAAGTTCAGCTGGATTCGATCGGCGGCACTGTCAGCACGGCGCCGGCGGCGGGATCGCTCGACTGGAGCTCCGCATGGGCGGAGGCGGGAGCGACCCAGACCACCGAGGACAGGAGCGTGACGGCGACGGCGACGGCCAGGCGCAGAGCCCGGCGCCCTCCGGCTGCGCCAACAGTGATCCCCATGCTCGGAGAGTAGGAGGGGCATCGCGGACGCGGTATCGCCGTGAACCGCAAACCTCGCCTGCACATCGCCGTCGCAGGATCGAGCTCGGACACCGAGCCGGTCGGCACCACCCTGCAGGGCGGCGAGCTACGGCCCCGGTCCAGCGTCGAACGCGCCGTGTCCTTCGTCGTGGCGCGCAACGGGACACGGCTCGTCCGGCGCGCCCGCGGATGCGCACGCGAGGTGCCGCTGATGGCGGATCAGGGTCCGGGTGGAAGCGCCGCCCACGCGGCTGCGTCGTCGACCAGTCCGGACACGACCGCGAGCTGCTCGCGCACCCGCACCGGGGCAGTGCCCCCGAACGCCGAACGCGACTCGAGAGCTCCACGAACGGACAGGACGCCACGGACCGCGGGCGTGAGGGTGTCGCTGATCGAGCGCAGCTCGTCGTCGGACAGGTCCCACAGCTCCACGCCGCGTGCCTCAGCCCGGCGGACGCAGCCGCCGGCCACCTCGTGCGCCTCACGGAAGGGCACCCCCTGACGCACGAGCCACTCGGCGATGTCCGTCGCGAGCGCGAAGCCCTGGGGCGCGGACGCGGTCATGCGCTCGACGTCGAAGCGCAGGGTCGCGACGCACCCGGTCATCGCCGGCAGGACGAGCTGCAGGGTGTCGATCGCGTCGAACGCCGGTTCCTTGTCCTCCTGCAGGTCGCGGTTGTACGCGAACGGCAGACCCTTGAGCGTGGTCAGGAGCCCCGTCAGCCCGCCGATGAGCCGGCCGGCCTTGCCGCGCGCGAGCTCCGCGACGTCGGGGTTCTTCTTCTGCGGCATGATCGAGCTGCCCGTCGACCACGCGTCGTCCAGCTGCGCCCAGCCGAACTCGCGCGAGGTCCACAGGCAGATCTCCTCGCCGAGCCGCGAGAGGTGCACGCCGATCATCGCCGTCGCGAAGCAGAACTCCGCCGCGAAGTCACGGTCGCTCACGGCGTCGATGGAGTTCGGGATCGCGTCGCGGAAGCCCAGCTCGTGCGCGACCGCCTTCGGGTCGAGCGGGAGCGACGAACCGGCGAGAGCGCCTGCGCCCATGGGAGAGAGCGCCGTGCGCCGGTCCCAGTCGCGCAGCCGGTCGATGTCGCGGCCGAAGGCGTGGACGTGCTTCGCCAGCTCGTGACCGAACGACACCGGCTGGGCGTGCTGCAGGTGCGTGAAGCCCGGGGCGGCGGTGTCGACGTGCCGCGTGGCCTGCTCGACGAGCGCACGCTGGAGGTCGACGACCGACGACGCGACGAGGCGTGCGTGGTCGCGCAGGAACAGGCGGAAGTCGGTAGCCACCTGGTCGTTGCGCGACCGACCGGCCCGCAGCTTGCCGCCGAGGACGCCGAGGCGCTCGGTGAGCCCGCGCTCGAGCGCCGTGTGCACGTCCTCGTCCGCGGCCACCGGCAGGAACGACCCCGAGCGGACATCGACCTCGAGGCCGTCGAGCGCCCCGATCATCGCGTCGAGCTCCTCGTCGAAGAGCAGTCCCGCGCGGTGCAGGACGCGTGCGTGCGCCCTGCTCTGCGCGAGGTCGTAGGGGGCGAGCCGCCAGTCGAAGTGGATCGACAGCGACAGCGCCGCCATCGCGCCCGACGGCCCGCCCTCGAACCGCCCGCCCCACAGCCGCTGGGATCCGGGGCCGGTCTCGTCAGCCAAGGTCGCGACCGAGACGCTCGTCGCGCTTCGCCGCGATCTTGCTCGGGAGGCCCCACAGGTCGATGAAGCCCTTGGCCAGCGACTGGTCGAAGGTGTCGCCCGTGTCGTAGGTCGCGAGGTTGAAGTCGTAGAGCGACTCGTCGCTGCGGCGACCCGTGACGACGGCGCGCCCGCCGTGCAGCGTCATGCGGATCTCTCCGGTGACGGTCTCGTTGACCTCGTCGAGGAAGCCGTCGAGCGCACGCTTGAGCGGCGAGAACCACAGGCCGTCGTAGACGAGCTCGCTCCAGCGCTGGGAGATGCCGCGGGCATAGCGTGCTAGATCGCGCTCCACCGTCACTGCCGCGAGCTCGGAGCGCGCGGTCAGCAGGGCGATCGCGCCGGGGGCCTCGTACACCTCGCGGCTCTTGATGCCGACGAGACGGTCCTCGACCATGTCGAGCCGGCCGACACCCTGCGCACCGGCACGCTGGTTGAGCTGCTGGATGGCCTGGAGCACCGAGACCGGCTTGCCGTCGATCGAGACGGGGACGCCCTTCTCGAACGCGATGACGACCTCGTCGGCGTCGCGTTGCGTGGCCGGGTTCTGGGTGTAGGAGTACACGTCCTCGATCGGACCGTTCCAGATGTCCTCGAGGAAGCCGGTCTCGACCGCGCGGCCCCAGACGTTCTGGTCGATGGAGTACGGCGACTTCTTCGTCTGGTCGATCGGGAGGTCGTTCTTCTCCGCGAACTCGATCGCCTTGTCGCGAGTCATGGCGTAGTCGCGGACGGGTGCGATGCAGGTGAGGTCGGGCGCGAGGTTGGCGATGCCGACCTCGAAGCGGACCTGGTCGTTGCCCTTGCCGGTGCAGCCGTGGGCGACGACCGTGGCGCCGTGCTGACGCGCTGCGGTGACGAGGTGCTTGACGATGACGGGGCGGGACAGCGCGGACACCAGCGGGTAGCGGTCCATGTAGAGCGCGTCGGCCTTGAGCGCAGGAAGGCAGTACTCGTCGGCGAACTCGTCACGGGCGTCGGCGACGTAGGCCTCGACGGCGCCGCACGCGATCGCCCGCTCGCGGATGACCTCGAGGTCCTCGCCCTCCTGGCCGACGTCGATCGCCACGGCGACCACCTCGGCCCCGGTCTCCTCGGCGATCCAGCCGATGGCCACCGAGGTGTCCAGTCCGCCCGAGTAGGCGAGTACCACGCGCTCAGTCACGGTCGTTCCTCTTTCTTGATGGGGTGTTCTCGAAGACGTTCATCGCCCGTTCTCCGCGAGACGGAGCATGACAGCGGCGACCTCGCGGCCGCCGTCCGGGTCGCGGGTGACGAGCAGGACCGTGTCGTCCCCGGCGACGGTGCCGATGACGGACGGGAGCACGGTGTGGTCGATCGCCGACGCGAGGTACTGCGCGGCGCCCGGTGGCGTGCGCAGCACGACGAGGTTCGCCGAGCTGTCCGCCGACACCATCACCTCGCCGGCGACGCGCGCCAGCTTCGTGACGGCGGCCTCGTCGCCGACGGCCGCGATGAGGGACGAGTCGCCACCCTGACCGGGCACGGCGTAGACCGCGGCACCGTCGGCGGCGACGACCTTGATCGCACCGACCTCGTCGAGGTCGCGCGACAGCGTCGCCTGCGTGACAGTGAGGCCGTCGGCCGCGAGCAGCTCCGCGAGACGCGACTGGCTCGGCACGGCGTGGTGCTCGAGCAGGTCGACGATGCGCGCGTGCCGCGCCGCCTTCGTGTTGGGCGTCGTCATGTCACGGCCGCCAGCAGGTCGGGAAGTGCGGCGGCGAAGCGATCGGCATCAGCGACGCCGAGCACCAGCGGTGGCGCGAGCCGGATCGTGGTGGGGCGCACGGCATTCACAAGGAATCCGGAGTCGCGCGCCGCCGTCTCGAACGCGGGCGCGACGGGATCGGACAGCTCGAGCGCGCGCCACAGTCCCAGGCCGCGGTGCGAGGCGAGGAGCGGGTGGTCGACGGCGTCGAACGCAGCGGACCAGCGGTCGCCGACCGCGCGCACGTGCTCGAGAAGACCCTCGCGCTCGATCGTCGTGAGGACCGCGAGCGCCGCGGCGCACGACACCGGGTTCCCGCCGAACGTCGAGCCGTGGTCGCCGGGCTGCAGGACGAGAGCAGCGTCGCCGGTCGCGAGCACCGCGCCGATCGGGAGGCCCGCGCCGAGGCCCTTGGCCAGCGTGATGACGTCGGGGACGACGCCCTGCGCCACACTGAGCAGCCACTCCCCTGCCCGACCGATGCCGGACTGCACCTCGTCGACGACGAGGAGCGCACCGACGGAGTCGCAGATCTCGCGCGCCGCGGCCAGGTAGCCGACCGGCGGGATCACGACGCCGCCCTCGCCCTGGACCGGCTCGAGGATGACAGCGGCCGTGCGCTCGGTGACCGCGACGCGGAGCGCCTCGACGTCGGCGTAGGGCACGAACGTGACGGGGCCGGGCAACGGCTCGAACGGTGCGCGCTTCGCGAGGGTGCCGGTGACGGAGAGCGCGCCGAGCGTGCGCCCGTGGAAGCCGCCCTCGGTGCTGACCACCTCGCTGCGCCGACCCTGCATGTCCTTGCGCACGATCTTGAGCGCGGCCTCGTTCGCGGTGGCGCCGTCCTGGCACAGGAACACGCGCGCGCCGCCGGGGACCATCGCCGCCAGCCGTTCGGCCAGCGCGATCCCCGGCTCGTGCATCGCGAGGTTGCTCGTGTGCGCCAGGGTCGCGACCTGCTTCGACACCGCGTCGACGATCGCCGGGTGCGCGTGGCCGAGGGACGAGACGGCGATGCCGCCGAGCAGGTCGAGGTAGTCCCGGCCGTCGACGTCCCAGACGTGCGCACCGATGCCGTGCGACAGCGCGATCGGCGGCGTGCCGTAGTTGCGCATCATCACGGCGTCCCAGCGCGCCTGCATGGCCGCGGTGGCCGTGCCCGGGGACGCCGGGGTGGTCATGACGCGCCCCGCTCGTCGTCGTAGAGGGGGAAGGCGTCGGGAAGCACCATGGTGCCGACACCGGCACTCGTCACGACCTCGAGGAGGACCGCGTGCGCCAGCCGGCCGTCGATGACGTGGGCGCGCGGCACGCCGCCGCGCACGGCTCGGACGCAGGCCTCCATCTTCGGGACCATGCCGCTCTCCAGCGTCGGGAGCAGCTCCTCGAGGTCGGAGACGGCGATCGTGCGGTAGACCTCGTCGCTGTTCGGCCAGTCGGCGTAGAGACCCTCGACGTCGGTGAGCACGACGAGCTTCTCGGCCTTGAGCGCCACGGCGAGAGCGGCGGCAGCCGAGTCGGCGTTGACGTTGTACACCGCGCCGTCCGCACCGCGTGCGACCGACGACACGACCGGGACGAGTCCGTCGTCGAGCAGCTGCTCGACGAAGTCGGCGCGGACCTCGACGACGTCGCCGACGAGCCCGATGTCGACCGGCTCGCCGTCGACGATCACGTCACGACGCTCGGCCGTGAAGAGGTGCGCGTCCTCACCGGACAGTCCGACGGCGTACGGGCCGTGGGCGTTGAGCAGGCCCACGACCTCGCGCTGCACCTGGCCCGTGAGGACCATGCGCACGACGTCCATCGCCTCGGGGCTGGTCACGCGGTAGCCGCCGCGGAAGACGCCCTCGATGCCCAGCCGGTCGAGCATCTGGCTGATCTGCGGCCCGCCGCCGTGCACGACGACCGGGCGCAGCCCGGCCATCCGCAGGAACATGACGTCCGCCGCGAACGCCTCGCCGAGCGCAGGGTCGACCATCGCGTTGCCGCCGTACTTGAGCACGACCGTCGCGCCGTGGAAGCGCTCGAGCCACGGCAGCGCCTCCGCCAGCACGGAGGCCTTGAGGAGGGCGACGTCGCGGTCCACGGACCCTGCGAGCGGCTGGGCGTTCATGACGAGTACGCCGAGTTCTCGTGGACGTAGTCGGCCGTGAGGTCGTTCGTCCAGACGGTCGCGGACGCCGTGCCCGCTCGCAGGTCCACGGTGATCGTCACCTCTCGTGCGCTCATGTCGACGAGGTCCCGGTCGTCGCCCGTCGCGCCGTCGCGGCACACCCACACGCCGTTGATCGCGACGTCGACGGCATCCGGCTCGAACGCAGCCGTGGTCATGCCGAGCTCGGCGAGGATGCGCCCCCAGTTCGGGTCCTCGCCGTGGATCGCGCACTTGACCAGGTTGGCGCGCGAGATCGAGCGGCCCGCGTCGACCGCGTCGTCCTCGGTCGCTGCGTTGACGACGTCGATGCGGATCTCCTTGCTGGCACCCTCGGCGTCGGCGACCAGCTGCCGTGCGAGCGAGGCGCACACCGCGGTGACCTGGTCGAGGAGGTCGTCGTGGTCCGGGGCGACGCCCGAGGCACCGCTCGCGAGGAGGAGGACCGTGTCGTTGGTCGACGTGCAGCCGTCGCTGTCGACGCGGTCGAACGTCACGCGGGTCGCGGCCCGCAGCGCCGCGTCGAGAATGGCGGCGTCGGCGACCGCGTCGGTGGTGATCACCACGAGCATCGTCGCGAGCGACGGTGCCAGCATGCCGGCGCCCTTCGCCATGCCGCCGACGGTGAAGCCCGCACCCACCGCTACCGCCGTCTTGGGGACCGAGTCGGTCGTCATGATCGCGGTGGCCGCGACGTCGCCGCCGTCCGTCGAGAGCTGGGCGTGCGCGGCCTCGAGGCCGGCGAACAGAAGGTCGGTGGGGAGGCGTACGCCGATGAGCCCGGTCGAGCACACGGCGACCTCGCCCGCGCCGATCTCCAGCAGCGCGCCGACGTGCTCGGCGGTCCGGTGCGTGTCGAGGAAGCCGTCGGAACCGGTGCAGGCGTTGGCCCCGCCGGAGTTGAGCGCCACCGCGCGGACGACGCCGGCGGCGAGGACCTGCTGGGTCCACAGGACCGGCGCGGCCTTCACCCGGTTGCGCGTGAACACGCCCGCGGCCGCGGCGAGCGGGCCGTCGTTGACGACGAGTGCGACGTCGTTCGCGCCGGTGGACTTGAGCCCGGCGGGGACGCCGGCGGCCCGGAAACCCTGTGCGGCAGTGACGCTCACGGCGCTACCCCGATCGCGGTGAGCCCTGCGGTCTCGTCGAGACCGAGGGCGAGGTTGGCGTTCTGCACGGCCGCTCCGGCCGCGCCCTTCACGAGGTTGTCGATGGCGGACACGACGACGGCGCGCCCCGAGTGCGGGTCGGCCGCCACTTGCAGGTGGACCGAGTTCGCGCCGAGCGTGGCGCCGGTCTGCGGCCAGGTCCCGGACGGCAGGACCGAGACGAACGGCTCGGCGGCGTAGGCGGCGTGCAGGGCCTCGTGCAGCTCCTCGGTGGTGACTCCCCGGGCGAGCCGTGCCGTGGTCGTCGCGAGGATGCCGCGCGGCATCGGCGCGAGCATCGGCGTGAAGGACACGGTGACCGGCTCCCCCGCCGCCTCCGCGAGCGCCTGCTCCATCTCCGGCGTGTGCTGGTGCACCCCGCCCACCTTGTACGTCGACAGCTGCCCCATCACGGTGCTGGCCAGCAGGGCGTCGCTCGACTTGCGGCCGGCGCCGGTCGTGCCGCTCGCCGCGACGACGACGACGTCGGCGGGCTCCACGAGCCCGGCGGCGAGCAGCGGTGCCAGGCCGAGGATCACCCCGGTCGGGTAGCAGCCGGGGTTGGCGATGCGCCGCGCCGCGGCGACCTGCTCACGGTGGCCGGCGAGCTCGGGCATCCCGTAGGTCCAGGAGCCGGACCAGTCGCCGCCGTAGTAGCGGGTCCAGGCGTCGGCCTGCTCGAGCCGGTGGTCCGCACCGAGGTCGATCACGATCGTGTCGGCCGGGAGCGCCGCGGCGATCGCACCGGACTCGCCGTGCGGCAGCGCGAGGAAGACGAGGTCGGCGTCGCCGATCGTGTCGAGGTCGGTCGCGAGGAAGCTCCGGTCAGCCAGCGGCGTGAGCCCGGGGTGCAGGTCGGTGACCCGCCTGCCGGCGCTCCCGCCGGCGAGCAGCGGCCCGACCTCGAGCCCGGGGTGCCCGAGCAGGAGGCGCACGACCTCGCCGCCGGCGTACCCCGAGGCTCCGACGACCGCGGCGACGGGCTTGGCTGTGCTCACGGGCAGGACTATACACATATACCGATATGACGGTCCGTGGGGGTCAGCGGTCGAGCGGGTCGCTCTCCCCCGCCGCCGCGAGGCGCAGCGTCCGAGCCCGAGGCCCGGACTCCTCGACAGCGGCGCGCAGCTGCTCCGGGTCGTCCGTGGCGTGCAGGAACCGGCCGGACAGGTCGTCGAGGGAGCCGTCGGCGATGCGGTCGAGCAGCGTGAGGACCCGATCCACCGGGGTCCACGCCTCGTCCGGGACGGCGCCGAGCTCGGGGCGGTGACGCACGAGCTCCGGGGGCCACTCCGTCATGTCGGTGCGGACCAAGCCCGGGCTGATGTGGAAGCACCGCACCCCGGTGTCCTCGAGCTCTGCGGCGACGGACTCGCCGAACCTCGTGACGGCCGCCTTGCTCGCCGCGTACTGGCTCGACCACGGCCCCGGCGCGTTGCCGATGCCCGACGTCATGAGCACGAGACGTCCGCTCCCCCGGGCGACCATCGCCGGAAGCACGGCCCGCGCCGTCGCGACGACGCCGAGCGTGTTCACCTCGAAGCCGCGCCACCACTCGCCGAGGTCGGCCTCCCAGAAGCGTCCCGACGCCGTCAGCGCCCCGGCGTTGGCCACGACGAGGTCCACGGCATCCGCGTCGGCGGCCACCTGGGCCATCCGCGCCGCGTCGGTGACGTCGGCGACGTAGGGCACGACGGTCGGCCCCCAGCCGGCAGCGAGATCCCGGAGGTCGTCCTCGCGGCGGCCGACGGCGGCCACCTCCCAGCCCCCGGCCACGAAGTGATCGACCATCGAGCGGCCGATCCCCCGCGTGACGCCGGTGACCAGCGCCCTCATGCGCGCTGGACCGCCCCGACGGCCGCGGTGGCGGCGGCGACGGCCGAGTCCCGTGCGGCCGACACCTCGTCGACGGTGAGGGTGCGGTCAGGTGAGCGGAAGCGGAGCGCGAACGCCAGCGACTTGCGGCCGGCGTCGACCTGCTCACCGGAGTAGACGTCGAACAGCCGCACCGACTCGAGCAACGGCCCGGCGCCCTCGGTGAGCGCAGCCTCCACCGCGGCGGCCGGGACGTCGGCGTCGACGACGAGGGCGACGTCCTCCTTGGCCACCGGATACGTGGAGATGGATCTCGCCGTGATCGCACCGTCGGCGGCCGCGATCAGCGCGCCGAGGTCGAGCTCCATCACCGCGGTCCGCTTCGGGAGCCCGGCGGCCTCGCACGCGCGCGGGGTCAGCTCGCCGGCGTGCCCGAGCACCTGCGTGCCGAGCACGAGCTCGGCGCACCGACCCGGGTGCCACGGTGCCGGGGACGAACCGCGGCGCACCACGAGGTCGACACCCACGGCGTCGGCGACGATGCGAGCGGCCTCGATCGCGTCGGCCCACGACGAGCCGGCGCCCGGGCCCCACCAGCCGGCGGGCAGGCGCTGCCCCGTGAGCGCGACCGCGACGTGCAGCGGCTGGTCGGGCAGCAGCGCCTCGAGCGACGCCACCTCCTCGGCGGCCGGACGGCGCTCGACCGACGGGCGCGGCGGATCGGTGACCAGGCGCGGGTCCTGGCCCTCGCGCAGGTGCACGACGGCACCGGCCTCGAAGACCGCGACGTCGGTGCTGCCGCGACCGACGTTGCGGCGGAGCGACGCGAGCAGGCCGGGCAGCAGCGTGGTGCGCATGCCGGGCTGCTCGTCGGAGATCGGGTTCGCCAGCAGCAGCAGCCGGTGGCGCGGGTCGTCGGCGGGGATGCCGAGCGCGTCGAGCTCGGCCTCGCCGACGAACGGGTAGGCGAGCGCCTCGACATAGCCGGCGCCGGCGAGCGCCCGCCCGACACGGCGCCGGGCCCGCTGCGACGAGGTGAGGCCGAAGCCCGGCCGCGCCGAGGGCAGCGTCGTCGGGATCGCGTCGTAGCCACCGAGGCGCAGCACCTCCTCGACGAGGTCGGCGGGGTCGGTGAGGTCGGGACGCCACGAGGCCGGCGTGACGGCCAGCGGGTCGGCAGCGGGGTCCGCGACGACGCAGCCGACCGCCTCGAGCCGCTCCACGACGGTGGCCCGGTCGATGGCGATCCCGGCGACGCGACCCGGCAGGTCGGTCGCGAGGGTGATCACGACGGGCACGTGCGCCGCCTCGACCGCGGTCATGCCGACGTAGGAGCCACCGCCGTGCGCGAGCAGCAGGGCCGCGGCACGGGCGGAGGCGTACGGCGCGAGCACGCCGTCGACGCCTCGCTCGAAGCGTCGCGACGCCTCGCTCGACAGCTTGTGCCGACGCGACATGTGCGCGACCGCGGCCGGTGCGAAGTGCGCGGCCTCGAGGGCGATCTCGCTGCTGTCGTCGTCGATCTCGGTGTCGAGCCCGCCCATCGTGCCGGCGAGCCCGATGGGGCCGCGGTCGTCGGCGATGAGCAGGTCCGCAGCGTCGAGCGTGCGCGCGACGTGGTCGAGGGTCTCGAGCGACTCGCCCGCCCGGGCGCGGCGCACGACGATCGGACCCTGCAGCTTCGCGCGGTCGAACGCGTGCAGGGGCTGGCCGGTCTCGAGCATGACGTAGTTGGTGACGTCGACCGCGAGCGAGACCGGTCGCATCCCGCTCATCGACAGCCGACGGCGCATCCAGTACGGCGACGGTGCCGACGGGTCGAAGCCGACGATCGTGCGCAGCGTGAACAGGTCGCTGCCCTCGAGATCCTCGACCACGCACTCGTGCGGCGTGCCGCTCACCGGTGCGGGCAGCTCGACGAGCTCGGTGCCCGGGTCGCGGAACGGCACGGAGTACTGGTGCGCGAGCTCGCGCGCGACGCCGCGCATCGACAGGCAGAAGCCCATGTCCGGCGTCACCGAGACGTCGAGGACGGCGTCGCCGAGGCCGACGACGGGGCCGGCGTCCTGACCGACCTCAGCGGTGCCCGCGGGCAGCACGATGATGCCGTCGTGGTCCTGGCCGAGGCCGAGCTCCCGCTCGGAGCAGATCATGCCGTCGGAGATGTGGCCGTAGGTCTCGCGCGAGGCGATCTGGAACCCGCCCGCGAGGATCGCACCCGGGAGCGCCACGACGACGAGGTCTCCCTCGACGAAGTTGCGCGCGCCGCAGATGATGCCGCGCACGCCGGGGGTGTCCGGGTGGCCGTGGGCGTCGCCCACCTCCACCTGGCACCAGCGGATCGGCTTCTTGAACTCGGCGAGCTCCTCGATCGAGCGCACGTGCCCGACGATGAGCGTGCCGGTGACGTCGGCGCCGAGGTGCTCGATCTCCTCGAGCTCGAGCCCGACGGACACGAGGCGGTCGCCGACCGACTCGGGCGTCTCGGCGGCCGGCAGGTCGACGTAGTCCCGCACCCAGGACAGCGGGATGCGCATCAGACCTCCATGCCGAACTGCGTGGTGAAGCGGATGTCGCCCTCGACCATCTCGCGCATGTCGGTGACGTCGTGGCGGAACATCAGCGTGCGCTCGATGCCCATGCCGAAGGCGAAGCCGGTGTAGCGGTCCGGGTCGATGCCGCAGGCGCGCAGGACGCGCGGGTTGACCATGCCGCAGCCGCCCCACTCGATCCAGCGCGCACCGCCCTTGGCCGCGGGGAACCACAGGTCGAGCTCGGCGCTCGGCTCGGTGAAGGGGAAGTACGACGGCCGCAGGCGGGTCCTCGCCTCGGGGCCGAACATCGAGGTCGCGAAGTGGTCGAGCGTGCCCTTGAGGTCGGCCATCGTGATGCCCTCGTCGACGACGAGCCCCTCGACCTGGTGGAAGACCGGGGTGTGCGTCTGGTCGAGCTCGTCGGTCCGGTAGACGCGCCCGGGGCAGATGACGTAGATCGGGAGCTCGCGGTCGAGCATCGACCGGATCTGCACCGGCGAGGTGTGCGTGCGCAGCACGACGCCGCTGTCCTCGGAGCCGACGAAGAACGTGTCCTGCATGGTGCGCGCCGGGTGGTCCGGGCCGATGTTGAGCGCGTCGAAGTTGGTCCACTCGGCTTCGACCTCGGGCCCTTCCGCGACCTCCCAGCCCATCGCGACGAAGACGTCCTCGATGCGCTCCGTGATCGTGGTGAGGGGGTGACGGGCGCCGACCGGAAGACGGTCGTAGGGCAGCGTGACGTCGACGGCCTCCTCGACGAGCACGCGCGCGTCGCGCTCCTCCTCCAGCTCGACCTGGCGGTGCTCGAGCGCCTCGCGCACCGTGCCGCGGGCCTGCCCGATCCGCTTGCCCGCCTCGGCCTTGGCCTGCGGGGGCAGTGCGCCGATCTCCCGGTTCGCCAGCGCCAGAGGGCTGCGGTCACCGGCGTGGGCGAGCCGCGCCTCCTTGAGCGCGTCGAGGTCGGACGCCGCGGCCACCGCCGCGAGAGCGTCCGTCACCGCGGCGTCGACGTTCTCCTGGCTCAGCACAGCGACCTCGACGGGATCGAAGGACTTGTTCGGCGCAGACATGCGCTCCCTCTCGTTGCAGACGCGGGAGAGTCTAGGCGTGGAGCGGCGGCGGACCCCATCGGGTTCCGCCGCCGTCGAGCCGGTGGATCAGGCCTCCGAGAGCTGCTCCTGCTCCATGCCCATCGAGGACTCGAGCACCGTGAGGGTGCCGTCGCCGAAGGTGGGGTCCTGGCCTTGGGCGGCGAGGGCGGCCGCGCGGGCGGCGCGCTTCTCGGCGGCGAGCCGCTCGCCCTCGGCGAGCTGCTCGCCGGACAGCAGGTAGGACTCGACGTAGGACACGCCGTGGTGCTTCTCGATGTAGGCCTCGAGCTCCGGGCCGGACTCCCACGACGTGATGAGGCAGTAGCGCGGCTCGTCGCCCTGGTGCCAGACGGCGTGGTAGAGCCGCTGGGTGTCGACGATGAGCTGCGCGCCGGCCGGCAGCGGGATGCGCGTCTCCGTGGACGGGTCGTCCTTGTCGGTGCGCAGCACCATGACCGAGTCGGGGTTGTCGGTGAGGTTGAAGAAGCCGCGGACGATCCAGCCGGTGCCCTCGGGGTTGAGCCGGTTGTTGTCGTCGCGGTGGAAGTTGTAGAGCGTCTCGCCGTAGAGGTTCGGCAGCAGCTCGATGACGCGGCAGCGGCCGATGTTGGCACCGGGCTCCGTCGCGCGCTCCACGAGCTTCGGCGCCTTGTCGGCGTTGGCCGGCACCCAGACCCCGTCCTTGTCGGTCTTCGGCGGCGTGTGGTTCCAGAAGCCGTCGCACTCGAGGTCGCCGTAGGCGGAGGCCAGCGGGGCGAAGCGGGTCTCGCCCGAGGACTTCCAGTCGACGAACTCGATGTCCGTCCACTCCTGCGGGTCGGCCGCCTGGTCGTAGCTGTCCAGCACGACGTAGCCGTTCTCGCGGAAGGCCTCGAGCTTGGTGTAGCCGTTCTCGACGTACGACATGGGGTCCTCACTGTCCTGGTGCGTGCCGGGCCGTCCCATCATGCCGCACCCCACCGGAGCCTTAGGCGACCCTAAGCACGGGTGTGTCCCGGCTCACGACACAGGTCGACCCCGGGCATCAGCCGCCCGGGGTCGAGCTGTGAGCTGGGGTCAGGCCTCCGACATCACGGTCGTCGGGTCGTAGCCGTAGTACGCCGTGCGCGCCGCGCGACGCTCCTGGGCGAGCACCTCGCCGGCGACAGCGCTGCCCTGGTCGAGGAACGCGCTCTCGGCGCGGGTCTTGGGCGAGTTCTCCCAGATCCACTTCTCGAGCTCCGGGCCTGACTCGACGGAGGTGATGAGGCAGTAGCGGGGCTCGTCGCCCTGGTGCCACACGGAGTGCCACATGCGCTCGGAGTCGACGACGAGCTGGGCCCCGGCCGGCAGCGAGATGCGGGTCTCGGTCGAGGGGTCGTTGATGTCCTCGCGCAGGATCATCACGCTGTCGGGGTTGTGGGTGAGCTGCATGAACATGCGCAGCACCCAGCCCTCACCCTCGGGGTTGATCCGGTTGTTGTCGTCGAGGTGGCTGTTGTAGAGCGCGTCCGCGTAGGAGTTCGGCTGCAGCTCGATGATGCGCACGCGGCCGACGTTGCAGCCGACTGCCTTGACCCGCTCGGTCAGCGTCGGTGCGGTCGAGGTCTGCGAATCGATCCAGATCCCGTCCTTGTCCGGCTTCGGCGGGTCCTGGTGCCAGAAGCCGTTGCACTCGATCTGGCCGTACGCCGATGCGAGGGGCGCGAAGCGGGTGTCGCCGGAGGACTTCCAGTCGACGTACTCGAGGTTCTTCCACTCCGCGGGGTCGATCGGCTGCTGGTAGCTGTCGAGGACGACGTAGCCGGTCTCCTCGAGGATCGGGAGGTGGAGATGACGCGCCATGGGGAGACCTTCCTGACGGACGAGCCCCGGTCGAGCAGGGCCGCGAAGCGTGGACGTGGCCCCAGTGTTCCATGGCGACCGTCCGCGCAAAGGCGTTGTGCGCGTTGACGTTTCGTTGGATCGATCACTTAGGTGAGCCTGCGCTTACGCGACGCGTCAGCTCCGGCGCTGGGCCCGGGCGGAGGCGTAGAGGCAGACAGCGGCCGCCGTCGCGAGGTTGAGGCTCTCGGCGCGCCCGTGGATCGGCACCCGCACGACGTCGTCGCACAGGGCGCGCGTCGCCCCGGGGAGACCCCAGGCCTCGTTGCCGAACACCCACGCGGTCGGCAGGGCGAGCGAGCCGTCGTCGAGGAGGGCGTCGAGGTCGCGCTCCCCCGCGCCGTCGGCCGCGAGCACCCGCAGGCCGGCCGCGCGCAGCGCCGGCAGCAGGTCCTCGACGCTCGGGCCGGTCACGACGGGGAGGTGGAACAAGGACCCCGCCGAGGCGCGCACGGCCTTCGGGTTGAGCGGGTCGACGCTCGCCTCGGTGATCACGACGCCGCCGACGCCGGCGGCGTCCGAGCAGCGGATCACCGTGCCGACGTTGCCGGGGTCGCGCGCGTGCGCGAGCACGGTCACGAGGGTGGGCACGGTCGCGAGCAGGTCGTCGAGGGTGGCGTCGACCCGTGCGCACACGCCGACCATGCCCTGGGGCGTCACCGTGCCGGACAGCGAGGCCACGACCTCGCCGGAGGCGCGCAGCACCTCGGCCCCGGCGGCACGGGCTGCGGCCACGATGTCGGCGTGGCGGTCGGCGGCGTCCGACGTGACGAACAGCTCGAGCAGGACGCCGGGGGTCGCGGCCGCTTCGCGGACCGCCTGCGGGCCCTCGGCGAGAAAACGACCGTCCCGGTCGCGGAACGCACGCTTGACCAGCCGACGAGCCGCATTCACCCGCGGAGCACGGGTGGACGTGAGCTCGCTTGTGCTGCTCATGGGTGGCGTCCGGCGACCGGGACGGTCGGACGAACTACGTCGATCAGGCTGCCGAGACCGGGGCGTTGACGTCGGCCGGGAGGGCCGCCTTCGCGATCTCGACCAGCGCGGTGAACGCGGCGGCATCGTTGACGGCGAGCTCGGCGAGCATGCGACGGTCGACCTCGACACCCGCGGCCTTGAGGCCCTGGATGAGGCGGTTGTAGGTCATGCCGTTGAGCCGGGCCGCAGCGTTGATGCGCTGGATCCAGAGGCGACGGAAGTCGCCCTTGCGCTTTCGACGGTCGTTGAACGCGTAGACCTCGGAGTGGAGCACCTGCTCCTTGGCCTTGCGGTAGAGCCGCGAACGCTGTCCGCGGTAGCCGCTTGCCTGCTCGAGGATCTCGCGGCGCTTCTTGTGGGCGTTGACTGCCCGCTTCACGCGTGCCATGGGTCTTCTCCTGCTTCAGATCGGGCCGCACCGGCCCGGCGATGGACGTCGGGGGTTCGGCGTGCTAGCGGCCGAGAAGCTTCTTGACCTTCTGGGTGTAGGCGCCGGAGAGCTCACTGGTGCCGGCGAGGCGGCGGGTGCGCCTCGAGGACTTCACCTCGAGGAGGTGACGACGGTTCGAGTGCTCGTGCATGATCTTGCCCGAGCCCGTCACCTTGAAGCGCTTCTTGGCGCCGCTGTGGGTCTTCTGCTTCGGCATGTCGCCGTTCTCCTCGTACGTCGGTCGTGCGGGTCGTCGTAGCGGGTCAGGTGACCCTGGTCGTGCGGGGCGATCAGGCCTGGGCCGCGGTCTCCTCGACCACGTCCTCGGCCACCGTCTCGACGACGGGCTGCTCGGCGAGCTCCTCGACGGCGTCGACCGTCTCGAGGGTGCCGACCGCGGCGGTCTCGCTGTCGCTGTCGTACGGCTCGTCGTGCGTCTCGTCGTAAGACGCGGCGCGCCGGCTGGCCTTCGCCTCGTCCTTCTCGGCCTGGGCCTCTGCCATCGCGTCGGCCTTCTTCTTCGTCGGGCCCAGCACCATGATCATGTTGCGGCCGTCCTGCTTCGGGGAGTACTCCACGAAGCCGTACTCGACGACGTCGTCGGCGAGCTTCTTGAGCAGACGGAACCCGAGCTCGGGACGCGACTGCTCGCGACCGCGGAACATGATCGTGATCTTGACCTTGTCCCCCGCCTTGAGGAACCGGACGACGTGACCCTTCTTGGTCTCGTAGTCGTGCGCGTCGATCTTGGGGCGGAGCTTCATCTCCTTGATGACGGTGTTGACCTGCTTCTTGCGGTCCTCACGCGCCTTCAGGGCCGACTCGTACTTGAACTTGCCGTAGTCCATGAGCTTGCAGACCGGCGGCTTGGCCATCGGGGCGACCTCGACCAGGTCGAGATCGGCCTCGGCGGCCAGGCGGAGCGCATCCTCGATGCGCACGATGCCGACCTGTTCCCCGTTGGGGCCGACAAGTCGGACCTCGGGGACGCGAATCCGCTCGTTGATGCGGGGCTCGGCGCTGATGGGCTCTCCTCGGGTCGTCCTGGTGCGTACGCCGCTCCGGGTCCCCGACATGGATCGAGGCCCCGCGCACACGCACGAGGCCTCGCAGTCGTCGGTGCGCACGCCGCGAGGCGGCACACCGTCGGCCCCCCCGTCGGGGGTGCCGCGACCTGGACCCGACGGCCCGGAGGTCGTGACGGGTGGGAGCGAGAACTCCGCTTGTGTGACTCTCCCCCACGTCGGGGCGAGTCGGTCAGCGCACAGCATAGCCGCAGGCGGCGTCCGGCCCCAAACCGCAGGTCGGGCCCGCTCCGACGCGCGGAGGGGCCCGACCTGGTCGCGCGAGGGGCTCAGGCCAGGTCGGCCTGGCCGGCGGCCTCGCCGCCGGCGCGGGTCACGCCGTAGACCAGTGCACCGAGGGCGCCGCCGACGAGCGGGGCGAGGATGAACAGCCACACCTGGCCCAGAGCGCCGTTGCCCGCGAAGAGGGCCGGGCCGAACGAGCGGGCCGGGTTGACCGAGGTGCCGTCGAGCGGGATGCCGAACGCGTGGATCGCCGTGAGCGCGGCGCCGATCGCCAGGCCCGCGGCGCCGGCGGTGGCGAACTTGTCGGTCACCAGCAGGATCACGAGGATGAACGCCGCGGTGGCGAGCACCTCGAAGACGAACGCTCCCTGCAGGTTGATGTGCCCGTTGTTGTAGGCGTTGGTGCCGAGGCCGCCGGTCTCGTCGGTGACGCCGCCGGAGCTCACGAGGTACTTGAGCACGCCTGCCGCGACGATCGCGCCGAGGAACTGGGCGACCCAGTAGCCGACGGCCTCCTGGATCGTCTGGCGACGGGCGACGACCATGCCGAGGGTGACGGCGGGGTTGACGTGGGCGCCGCTGACCGGGCCGAACGCGTAGGCCACGAAGATGAGGACGAAGCCGAAGGCGACGGCGACGGCGATGACACCGGCGGACTTGAGGCCCGACACCGCCGCACCGACGGCGATGAACACGAGCAGGAAGGTGCCGACGAACTCGGCGAGGAGCTTGCGGGTCTGCATGGGGAATCCCTGGATCGAGGACAGGACGTCCTGAGCATGATTCCGGTTACTCGTCGGTTGCGCCACCAGCCATGCCCACGGCCACCCCGCGCGGGCAGGCGGCAGCGACGGCAGGGTGGGCCACCAGCCGCTCGGCCACCGCCCGGGCCAGCGACTCCGCGTCGGCCCCGGACGCCGGCCTGACGAGCACGACGAGGTCGGGGTCCTCGCCCGGATCGGGCGCCTCGAGCACGACGTCGGCGAGGCCGGGCAGCCCCGCGAGCGCCGCGGCCACGGCGGCGTGGACCGACGGGTCGGCGTAGGGCAGCGGCAGGGGCGAATCGGTGCCGAGCGCACGCAGCAGCGCACCGTCGATCGCGACGCGCACCGGGCCCGCGACGTCGAGGAGCACGGCGTCGGCCGCCTGATCGAGCGCGCCTGCGGCGACCTTGGCGCCGAACGCCGGGATGCCGCGCGCCGCCGGGTCCCAGGCCGCCATCGCCTGGACCGAGCTGAAGGCGAGCAGACCGCGCCGACCGTCGGGCGACACGAGGCTCACCGAGGCCATGTGGCTCGACTTCTCCCGGCGCAGGCCCTCGGGCGACTCCTCGACGTCGTCGAGGACGGCCACGAGCGGGGTCATGAGCCGCGAGCCCGCGAGCACGACGGCGACGTCACGGATCGAGGCCAGGCTGTCGGCGTACGCCGCGAGGACCGCGCCGAGCGGGGGCTGGAGCGTGCCGTCGTCGTCGGCGAAGTCGGGCTCGGGCACGACGACGCCGGCGAAGCGTCGGTCGAGGTGCTCGTCGGTCACGGCCGAATCCTGGCCCAGGACTCGATGGCGCCGATCCCCGGGGCGGCCCCGAGCCTGCTATAACCGCTTACATGCCGGCAGCCCGCCGGCCGAGGCTCTCGTGATGGAGGCGGCATGACCGTCGTGGTGGGGTACGTCCGGACCGAGGAGGGCGAGGCCGCGTTCGCGTCGGCCATCGAGCTGCTGCGGGAGGGCGAGCAGCTCGTCGTCGTGCACAAGGCCGAGGCCGCCGAGCTGGTGGAGCACTCCGCCGAGCAGGACGCCGACGCGCTGCACCACGAGCTCGAGGCGCGCGGCGTGCACCCCGACATCGTGACCCTCTTCGCGGGCGACGAGCCGGCCGACGTGATCGTGGCGCAGGCCGAGCTGCAGGGCGCCCGGCTCGTGGTCATCGGGCTGCGCCGCCGCTCCCCGGTGGGCAAGCTGCTGCTCGGCAGCACCGCGCAGGCCGTGCTGTTCAACTCCCCGTGCCCCGTTCTCTGCGTCCGAGCCGCACGCGACTGAACGGGCTGCGGGCTACAGCCTGCAGGCGTGGATGTCGGTGACGAGGATGCCTCGGGCGCCGAGGTCGTAGAGCTCGTCCATGATGTGGTGGACACCCTTCTTGGGCACCATCGCGCGCACGGCCACCCAGCCCTTGTCGTGCAGCGGTGACACCGTTGGCGACTCGATGCCGGGCGTGAGGCGGCAGGCCTCCTCGACCCGGTCGACCTGGATGTCGTAGTCGACGAGGACATAGGCCCTGGCCACGATGACGCCCTGGAGCCGGCGCACGAAGGTCTGGACCGCGACGCTCTGCGGGGCGCCCGCGCGCTGGACCAGCAGGGCCTGGCTGACGAGCAGCGGCTCGCCGAGGACGACCAGACCGGCCTGCTTGAGGGTGGTGCCGGTGGCGACGACGTCGGCGACCGCGTCGGCGACACCGAGGCGCACCGAGTTCTCGACGGCGCCGTCGAGCTTCACGATCGTGGCGTCGATGCCGAGCTCGGCGAGCCGCGTGCCGAGGAGACCGGCGTAGGACGTCGCGATGCGCAGGCCGGCGAGGTCGGCGACCGTCGCGGCGGCGCCTGCCGGAGCGGCGAAGCGGAACGTCGAGGGGGCGAAGCCGAGCTCGAGCAGCGTGTCGGTCTCGACACCGGAGTCGAGCACGAGGTCGAGGCCCGTGATGCCGATGTCGAGCTGGCCGCTGGCGACGTAGATCGCGATGTCGCGCGGGCGCAGGAAGAAGAACTCGACGTCGTTGTCCGGGTCCTGGACCACGAGCTCGCGGGCTCCGTGGGCGGCCGGGTAGCCGGCCTCGCGGAGCATCTCGCGGGACGGCTCGGCGAGCTGACCCTTGTTGGGCAGGGCGACGCGCAGCATGGGGTCTCCGAAGGGGTCGACGGGATGTCGGGGTGTCCCTACAGATGCCGGTAGACGTCCTCGAGCGACACGTCGGCAGCGAGCATGAGCACCTGGGTGAAGAAGATCAGCTGGGAGATCTCCTCGGCCGCCCGCTCCTTGCTCTCGAACTCGGCGGCCATCCAGGACTCGGCGGCCTCCTCGACGACCTTCTTGCCGATTCCGTGGACGCCGTCCTCGAGCAGGCGGGTGACCGTTCCGGACGTCTCGTCCTTCTCGGCCCACTTCGTGACGAGCTCGGCGTGCAGTTCCTCGAAAGTCTTCACGACGCGAAGCCTACGGAACCCTTCGGCGCGAGCCCACGGAGGGTCACGACCGTGGCCAGGGCAGCCTCGGCGGCCTCGCGCCCCTTGTCCTCGATCGAGCCGGGCAGTCCGGCGCGCGCGAGCGCCTGGTCCTCGTCGTCGCACGTCAGCAGCCCGAAGCCGACGGGTACGCCGGTCTCCGTGGCGACTCGCGCAAGCCCGTCGGTCGCGGCCTGGCACACGTACTCGAAGTGCGGCGTCCCGCCTCGGATCACCACGCCGAGCGCGACGACGGCGTCGAACCCCGCGACGGCGGCCGCCCGGGCGACGAGGGGGAGCTCGAAGGCCCCCGGCACCCGGATCAGCTCGTGCCGCACGTCGAGGCCGTCGAGCGTGCGGACCGCGCCGTCGACGAGGCCGTCCATGACCGTCTCGTGCCAGGACGCGGCGACGACCGCGACGCGCAGGCCGGCGACCCCGGCGACGTCGAGGGCGGGGGCTCCGGAGCCGCTCATGAGGGATTCCCTTCGAGGCTGTCGAGGTCGCCGGGCAGGTCGTGCCCCATCCGGTCGCGCTTGGTGCGCAGGTAGTCGATGTTGTGCCGGTTCGGCGCGATCTCGAGCGCCACGCGGTCCGTGATCGCGAGACCGTAGCCCTCGAGCCCGGCCCGCTTGGCCGGGTTGTTGGTGAGCAGGCGCATCGTCCGCACGCCGAGGTCGGCCAGGATCTGCGCCCCCGTGCCGTAGTCGCGGGCGTCCGCAGGCAGGCCGAGCTCGAGGTTGGCGTCGACCGTGTCCGATCCGCCGTCCTGCAGCTCGTAGGCCTGCAGCTTGTGCAACAGGCCGATGCCGCGCCCCTCGTGCCCGCGCATGTAGAGGACCACTCCCCTGCCCTCGGCCGCGACCCGGCGCATCGCCGCGTGCAGCTGCGGTCCGCAGTCGCAGCGCCGCGAGCCGAACACGTCGCCGGTGAGGCACTCGGAGTGGACCCGGACGAGGAGGTCCTCGCCCTCGCCGATGTCCCCGTAGACCAGCGCCACGTGCTCGACGCCGTCGAGCCGCGACCGGTAGCCGACGGCCCGGAAGTCGCCGTACTCCGTGGGCATGAGCGTGTCGGCAGCCTTGTCGATCTGCCGCTCGTTGTGCCGGATGTGGGCGATGAGGTCCGCGATCGAGATCATCACGAGCCCGTGCGCGTCGGCGAAGGCGCGGCACTCGGGAGCCCGCATCATCGATCCGTCCTCGTTGACGAGCTCGCAGAGCGCGCCGGCGGGCGTCAGTCCGGCGAGGCGGGCGAGGTCGACCGCGGCCTCCGTGTGGCCGGCGCGGCGCAGCACGCCCCCCTCCATCGCGCGCAGCGGCACCACGTGGCCGGGGCGAGTGAGCTCCCACGGCTCGGTCGCCGTGTCCGCGAGCACCTTGATGGTGCGGGCGCGGTCCTCGGCCGAGATGCCGGTGGCCCTGACGTCGCGTGCGTCGACCGTGACGGCGTACGCCGTTCCCTTGCGGTCCTCGTTGACGAGGGTCATCGGCGGAAGGCCGAGCCGGTCGAGGTCGCGCCCGCGCATCGCCACGCAGATGTAGCCGCTCGTCCACCGGATCATGAAGCCGACGGTCTCCTGCGTCGCGCGCTGCGCCGCGAAGATCAGGTCGCCCTCGTTCTCACGGTCCTCGTCGTCGACGACGACGACGGGGCGTCCGGCGCGGATCGCCTCGATCGCGGCACCGACGTCGTCGAGGACGACCCCCGTGCCCTCGGCGGTGTGCTCGGTCTCGTGCGTGGTCATGAGGTCCTCCACTCGAGCATGCGCTCGACGTACTTCGCGACGACGTCGACCTCGAGGTTCACGGGGTCGCCGACCGTCTTGGACCCGAGCGTGGTGAGCCCGAGGGTGGTGGGGATGAGCGAGACGGTGAACGAGTCGCGTGCCGCCTCGACGACCGTGAGCGAGACGCCGTCGACGGTGATCGAGCCCTTCTCGACGACGAAGCGACCGAGGTCGTCGGGGAGCGAGACCCGCACCACCTCCCAGTGCTCGCTCGGCGTGCGCGCGAGGATCGTGCCGGTGCCGTCGACATGGCCCTGCACCAGGTGCCCGCCGAGCCGTGCCTCGAGCGTCACCGGCCGCTCGAGGTTCACCGGCGATCCGGCCGCGAGCGCACCCAGCGACGAGCGGTCGAGCGTCTCCTGCATGACGTCGGCGGTGAACTCGCCGTCGCCGTGCTCGACGACGGTCAGGCAGACGCCGTTGACCGCTATCGACGCGCCGTGCACGGCGTCGCTCGTGACGACGGGTCCGCGGATCCGCAGGCGCACGGCGTCGCCCTGCGGCTCCACCCCGACCACGCTGCCGAGCTCCTCGACGATGCCGGTGAACACTCAGTCCTCCTCGTGCGCCCGGAGCACCCGGGCATCGATGCGTACGTCGGCGCCGACGAGCGCGACGTCGGTCACCGTGAGACGCAACGCCTCGGCGATCGTGGACATGCCCGCGTCGGCGAGGGCGCTCGCGCCGGCACCGAGGAGCGCGGGCGCGACGTACCACCGGACGGCATCGACGAGCCCTGCTCGGACGAACGCCGCGGCCAGGGTCGGACCGCCCTCGAGCAGCACGTGCTGCACGTCGAGCTCGACGAGTACGGCGAGCACCTCGCGCGGGTCGTGCGTGCGCAGGTGCAGGGTCGGGGCAGCGTCGTCGAGGACGCGAGCGCCTGCGGGCAGGTCGCGCAGGCCCACGACCACGCGCAGCGGCTGCCGCCCCGAGGAGATCTCGCCCTCGCGGCGTACGGCGAGGTGCGGGTCGTCCTCGAGCACCGTGCCGGTGCCGACGACGACCGCATCGACGGCCGACCGGAGCGCGTGCACCTCGGCGCGCGCCGCGGGGGAGGTGATCCAGCGGCTCGTGCCGTCGGCGGCGGCGATCCGGCCGTCGAGGGTCGAGGCCGCCTTCCAGGTCACGAACGGCCGGCCGTGGGTGACGGCGAACGTCCAGGTCGGGTTCAGGGCGGCGGCCTCGTCGGCGAGCAGGCCGCCCTCGACGGCCACACCCGCGGCGCGCAGCGTGGCCGCTCCCCCGGCGGCGACCGGGTTCGGGTCGGCCTGGGCGTAGACGACCCGACGCACCCCCGCGGCGAGCAGGGCCCGCGCGCACGGCCCGGTGCGACCGGTGTGGTTGCACGGCTCGAGGCTGACGACCGCGGTCGCGCCGCGGGCGGCGGAGCCCGCGTGCGCGAGGGCGTCGATCTCGGCGTGCGGCGTGCCCGCACCACGGTGGTGCCCCTCGGCAAGCACGGTGCCGTCGGGCGCGAGCAGCACGCAGCCCACCCGCGGGTTCGGGCCGAGCGGGGCGTCGGGGCTCGCGGCGACCACGAGTGCGCGACGCATCGCGTCGGTCTCGGAGGCCATGCGCTCACCGCCTGTCTCGGGTCGGCGCTCGGGGCGGAGGCGGACACGGGACGACGGACGGCGCCGGGACGGCGTGGTCCCGGCGTACGACGATCGGCCGCGCGCGTCGCCTCCCATCCGGACTTTCACCGTCGGCTCCGGATGGCCTGCGCCGCTGCCGCGAGGCAGCGCGCGCGGGTTGACCGGATCAACCGGCCACTGGCTGTGGCCGGGTCGCGGGCTGACACCGCCGGTTCGGACTTGCACCGACCCCGGGACGCGCGAGCTTGTTGTGCTCGTACCCGTCGGAGTCTACGCGGGCGCGCACCACCACGACGAGGAGGTCGCCGCCTGGGCCTGCGCCGCGAGCGAACGCACCGCGGCGGCCGGGTCCTCGGCGCCGTACACGGCGGACCCCGCGACGAACACGTCGGCGCCGGCCTCGGCGCAGCGCTCGACGGTCTCCGCGGACACCCCGCCGTCGACCTGGATCCACAGGTCGAGGTCGCGGCCGCGGACGAGCTCGCGGGCGCGGCGGATCTTCGGCAGCACGACGTCGAGGAACTTCTGGCCGCCGAAGCCCGGCTCGACGGTCATCAGCAGCAGCATGTCGATCTCGGGCAGCAGGTCGGCGTAGACGTCGACCGGGGTGGCGGGCTTGAGCCCCATGCCCGCCCTCGCGCCGGCGGCACGGATGTCGCGCGCCAGGCGCACGGGTGCGGCGGCGGCCTCCACGTGGAACGTGACGGACCCGGCACCGGCCTCGGCATAGGCGGGGGCCCAGCGGTCGGGGTCCTCGATCATGAGGTGGCAGTCGACCGGGGTCGTGACGGCGGCGAGCAGCGCCTCCACCACCGGCAGCCCGAGCGTGAGGTTCGGGACGAAGTGGTTGTCCATGACGTCGACGTGCAGCCAGTCGGCCGCACCCGCGACCCGCGCGCACTCGTCGGCGAGGTGCGCGAAGTCGGCCGACAGGATGCTCGGGGAGATCTGGACGCCCATGTCGTGCAGGCTATCGGGCACCGACGTCCGCCATCGGGACCCGCCCTGTGTCACCATCGCCGTGACTCGAGGCGGAGGTGATCATGGTCGGCGATCGTGCACCCGTGCGCCGGCTGGTCCGTGTCGACCATCCCGACGCGGGCACCCGGCTCCGCGGTCGCAACGCGCTCGTCGTCTTCTACGGCGTGATCGCCCTCGGCGTTCCCTCCATGATCGGTCTGTCGCTGATCCCCAACGGCCGGACCCTCGCCGCGATCATCGCCGGCTTCCTGGTGCTCGCATGGGTCTGCACACGATTCGTCGCCGCCGGCCGCGTCGACCTCGGCGTCTGGACGTTCTCGATCGTCATCATCGTGGCGGAGGTCCTGTTCCCGTTCGTGACCGGCGACGCGCGACTGACGGCGATCTACCTCGTGATCCCGGTCGCCGTCGCCGGCGTCACGCTGGACCGGGTCGGAATCGCGCTGATCACGGGCATCGCGCTGGTCACCGGCGCCGTCGTGACCCTGGCCTACCCGCCGATCGACCCGCCTGTCGGGACGCTCGAGATCGTCCTCGCCGCGGTGGAGATCACCGCCTTCGTGGTCCTGGCGTCGCTCCTCGGCGTGGACGGCGTACGGCGCGAGGCGCAGCGAGCCGATGCCGCGGCGCGCAGGTCCGCCGACCTCGCGGACGGGCTCGCACGCTCCAACGCCGAGCTCGAGGAGCGGGTGGAGCAGCGCACGGAGGAGCTGCAGTTCGCCCTCGCACGCCAGGAGAGCGTCGTCGCCGATCTCGCCGAGCTCTCGTTGCGCGACCCCCTGACCGGTCTGCACAACCGACGCCACGCCGACCACGAGCTGCCCCGCCTCCTGGCGAGCGCGCAGCGCTACGGCCAGCCGCTGGCCATGGCGATGGCCGACCTCGACCACTTCAAGCAGGTCAACGACGACCACAGCTACAGCATCGGGGACGAGGTGCTGCGCCGGTTCTCGCAGATCATGATCGACAACGCGCGTGGCGCCGACGTCATCACGCGCTACGGCGGCGAGGAGTTCCTGCTCGTGATGCCGCGGACCTCGCTCGCGCAGGCGCACGTGGTCTGCGAGCGGCTCCGGAGCGAGGTCGAGCGCCACCCGTGGCACGAGGTCGTCGACGGCCTCCTCATCACGGTGAGCATCGGCATCGCCGACACCGTGCGCCACGACGGGCTCGTCACCCTCGTCGGCTCGGCGGACAAGGCGCTGCACGAGGCCAAGCGCGGCGGCCGCAATCGCGTCGTGCTGGCCGACGGCAGCAACGCCCCGTCGGACCTGCGGCGCTGACTCAGCTGGTCCGGCGCAGCAGCGCCAGGAACATCCCGTCGGTGCCGTGCACGTGCGGCCACAGCCGCAGGTCCGGTCCGTCCCCGAGGTGGTCGACCTCGGGGAGCAGGGGGCGTACGTCGAGGCGCTCCACCCCTCCGCTGCGGACCGCCGCGTCGACGACGACGTCGGTCTCCGCGAGGTGCGGAGAGCAGGTGGCGTAGCCGACGATCCCGCCCACCCGCACCGCGTCGATCGCCGAGGCCAGGAGCCGCGACTGCAGGGCGGCGAGCTCGGAGACGTCGACCGGGGCACGGCGCCACCGCGACTCGGGACGCCGGCGCAGAACGCCGAGGCCGGTGCACGGCGCATCGAGCAGCACCCGGTCGAAGGTCGCCGGAGCCCACGGCCCGGCGGTGCCGTCGGCGGCCACGGTGAGGTGGTGGCCCGGTGCGCCGCGGAGGGCCTTCGCGACGAGCCCGGCGCGGTGCGGCGCCCGGTCGACGGCGAGCAGGCGCGCACCCCGCTCGAGGCCGAGGCCGGCGAGCAGCGCGGCCTTGCCACCGGGCCCGGCAGCCATGTCGAGCCAGGTGGTGTCGGGTCCGTCGATCGGGGCACGCGAGAGCGCCAGCGCGACGAGCTGGCTGCCCTCGTCCTGCACACCGGCGTCGCCGGAACGGACCTCCCGGATGGTGGCGGGGTCCCCGCCGTCGAGCGTGACGGCGAACGGCGACCAGCGACCCGGGTGCGAGCCGGGGAACTCCAGCAGGTCCTCGACGTCGCAACGACCGGGGCGAGCGACGAGCGTGACTCCGCCGCTCGTGTTGTCGGCCGCAAGCAGGTCCTCGGTGTCGCCCCACGACGCCGAGCCGCTCCACGACGAGAGCGCGTCGTGCAGCGCCTCGACGATCCAGCGCGGGTGCGACTGGACCACGGCGAGATGCCCGGCCGGGTCGACCCGCGCGTCCGGGGCGACGACGTCGATCCACTCGTCGAGGTCGCGCTCGCCGACGCGGCGCAGCACCGCGTTGACGAACTTCGAGCGGGCCTCGCCGCCCACGAGCCGGGCGAGCTGCACCGTCTCGCCGACGGCCGCGTGGGGCGGCGTACGCAGGAACAGCAGCTGCATCGCGCCGAGGCGCGCGACGTCGAGCACGCTGGGCTCGATCTCCGCGAGGGGTCGCGCGCTGCAGGCCTCGAGCACGGCGTCGAGGAAGCCGCGCCAGCGCAGCGTGCCGTAGGCGAGGGTGGTCGTGAAGGCGGCGTCGCGGCCGTGCAGGTCCGCGTCGGCGAGCACTCGCTGCGCGACGAGGTTGGCGTAGGCCGAGTCGAGGTCGACCGAGCGCAGGATGTCGTAGGCCGCGAGCCGCGAGGGATCGGTGGCCTTGCGGTCGGGTCGCCACTGGACCGGGCGGGTGCGGTGGCCGCGCGGACCGTCGGTCATCGGAGCGACCTCATGTCCCCAGCTTCGTCCCGGGCTCGGGGCGGGTGCCGCGCGCCCAGTCGGCCGCCGCCATCGCCTTCTTGCCCTGGGCGCGGACCTCACCGAGGACGACGGCGTGGCTCGCGGTGCCGACGCGCACGCGGTTCTTGTCGACCCCCATCTCGCCCGGGGCCAGCGACGTGTCCTCGGACAGCATCGAGACCGGGCCGAGCTTGATCCGCTCGCCACCGAGCGTGGTCCAGGCACTCGGTGCGGGGGTGCAGGCCCGCACCTGGCGGTCGACGCGCACCGCGGGCTGCGACCAGTCGACCTCGGCGTCCTCGACGGTGATCTTCGGCGCGAGGGAGACCCCGTCGGCGGGCTGGCGGGCCGCGGCCATGATGCCCTGGTCGAGCGCGTCCATCGTCGCGACGAGAAGCCCCGCGCCGCTCACGGACAGCCGCGCGAGCAGGTCGCCGCTGGTGTCGGTGGGACGGATCGTCTCGGTCACGACGCCGAGGACCGGGCCGGTGTCGAGGCCCTCCTCGAGCAGGAAGGTCGACGCACCCGTGACGTCGTCGCCGTGCCACACCGCGTGCTGCACGGGGGCCGCGCCGCGCCAGGCCGGCAGCAGCGAGAAGTGCAGGTTGACCCAGCCGTGCCGCGGGATGCCGAGGGCCTCGCGGGGGACGAGCGCGCCGTAGGCGACCACCGGGCAGCAGTCCGGCGCGAGGTCGCGCAGCCGGGCGAGGAAGTCCGGGTCGCGCACCTTCTCGGGCTTGAGCACCTCGAGCCCGTGCTGCTCGGCGACCATCGCTACCGGCGAGGACCGCAGCGTGCGGCCGCGGCCGGCCGGCGCGTCAGGACGCGTGACCACCGCGACGACCTCGTGACGGGAGTCGAG
Organism: Candidatus Nanopelagicales bacterium; assembly: GCA_017882705.1. Classification (GTDB taxonomy): domain Bacteria; phylum Actinomycetota; class Actinomycetes; order S36-B12; family CAIYMF01; genus Longivirga. Next base: position 32,057 of record JADGOZ010000107.1, read on the forward strand.
GAGGGCCTGCAGCGACGGGAGCGCGACCTCGGGCGTGCCGGCGAAGACCAGGCGCACAGTCACAGCCAGCGCGAGGAGATGCGGTGCGGGGACATCTTCACCGGGGGTGCGTTCTCGCCGAACCACTCCGCCTCGCGGATCGCGCGCATGGCTTCCTTGCGCGTCTCCGTGTCGAGGCGGTCGATGAACATGATGCCGTCGAGGTGGTCGGTCTCGTGCTGCACGCAGCGCGCGAGCAGGTCCGAGCCCTCGATCACGACGGGCTCGCCGAACTCGTTCATGCCCTTGGCGACGACGCTCAGCGAGCGGCGGGTGTTGAACGCGAGGTCGGGCACCGACAGGCAGCCCTCGTCGCCCTCCTGCATCTCGTCGGAGAGGTCCAGGACCGGGTTGATCAGGTGGCCGATGACGTCGTCGACGTCGTAGGTGAAGACCCGCAGGCTGACGCCGAGCTGCGGAGCCGCGAGGCCCGCGCCGGGCGCGTCCATCATCGTGTCGGTGAGGTCCTTGACGAGCTTGCGCAGCTCCTTGTCGAAGGTGGTCACCTCCGCCGCCGGCGTGGTGAGCACCGGGTCGCCGAACAGGCGGATGGGCTTGACGGCCACGCGGGGCTCTCCTTCGTCGACGTGCGGGTCACCCCAGTCTAGGGACGACGGGTCGCGCAGGACGAACGCGCGTCACGCCAGGACGACCGGGTCGATCCGCACGGCGACCGACCCCCCGTCCTTGTGCGCGCTGCGGACGGCGGCCCCGGCATGCAGCGCCGCGGCGAGCGCCGACCCGCCTGCGCGGCTCACGACCACGAGCGCCCGCATCTTCGGGGCTGTGGCGTCGGCGCCGCCGCGCCGCGGGACCGGGACGGGCACCGGGCCGAGCACCGAGGCGGCCGCCGGCAGGGCCGTGCGCTCCAGCAGGTCCTCGACGTCGGCCTGCAGACCGGTCAGCTCGGCCACCCGCCAGGCCGGCGGAAGGTGGAGGGTCTCCCGCTCGACGAGCTCGCGGGCGGCGTAGCCCGCCGGGTCGTGACGCACCACGGCCTGGACCGGGGCGAGCGACGGGTCGGCGAGCACCACGACCGTGCCGCCCTCGGACGCCGGGCGGACGAGGCTCGCGGCGGCGATCCACCGCCGCACCGTCTCCTCCCCCGCACGCAGGTCCGGACGGTCGAGCATGACCCGGCCGTCGAGGAGGAGGGCCGCGGCGTAACCCCCGTCGGCTCGCGGCTCCGCGCCCGGGGTCGCGACCACGAGGGCCGGGGTGGCGTCGACCTCGGCGAGCACGCCGGCACCGCCGGGGTCGCGCCCGGAGACGCGCACCGGTACGCCGGGGAACGCCCGGCCTAGCTCCTCGGCTGTGCGCCGCTCCCCCACCGACACCGCGCGCAGGGTCGTCCCCGAGCAGCGCGGGCACACCCAGTCGGCGGCGAGCCGGCCGCACCAGGCGCAGCTCGGGAAGGCGTGCCCGCTCGCGACCCCGAGCGGGCCGTGGCAGTGGAGGCAACGGGCAGGCTCGCGGCAGGTCTGGCACGCGAGGGACGGGACGTAGCCCCGGCGCGGCACCTGCACCAGGACCGGGCCACTCGCGAGCGCGGACTTCGCCGTCTCCCAGGCCACGTGCGGGAGCCGGGCGCTGCGCGCCGCCTCGTCGCGCGCCAGGTCGGAGTCGCTGCCGGAGGTCAGCACGCGAGGACCGCGGCGCCGGAGCACCGCGCGCGGGAGGACGACCTCCCGCGCCCAGCCGCTGGAGACGAGGGCGGCGGCCTCGACCGACCGCGAGGTCGACCCGAGCACCAGCGCGGCCCCGGTCTGCACCGCACGCTGGGCCAGGACCTCGCGTGCGTGCCAGTACGGGGCGTGCGGCTCGGCGAGGGAGTCGTCGCCGTCGTCCCAGAGCACGACGAGCCCGAGGTCGCGCACCGGGGCGAAGACGGCGGCACGGGTCCCCACGACGACACCGACGTGGCCGCGTCGGATCTCCAGGAACGCGCGGTAGCGGGCGGACGGTCCGAGGTCGGCGGTGAGCACACGGTGACGTCCCGGACCCAGCAGCGCGACGAGGGCCGCGTCGAGGCGCGCGACGTCCCGGGCGTCGGGGACGACGACGAGAACCCCGCGGCCCGCGGCCGCGGCCGCGGTCACCAGCGTGGCGAGCGCGACGGCCGGGTCCTCGCCGGGTCCGGCGGTCCAGACCGCGCGTGGGCCGGGCGCATCCGGACCGAACGCGAGGGACGGGTCGGCGAGCCGCGCGAGCAGCGCCGGACCACCGGAGTAGTCCGTCCAGGGCCCCGGTGAGGACGGCGGCTCGGGGGGCAACGGGATCGCGGGCGGTCCGGCCGCGTCGAGCGCCTTCTCCACGGCCGCATGCCGTGGGGGCACCGCGGCGCGCAGGACGTCGACGAGGCTGCCGGCCCATCGGTCCGCGACGGCGCGCGCCAGGGTGGCGACCTCCGGCGTGAGCACCGGGTCGGGGCTGACGACCTTGGCGAGTCGCTCCATGCGGCCGGTGTGGTCGGTGTGCGCGACGCGCGCGAGGACCCACCCGTCGAGGAGGGTCCCCGCGAAGCGGACCCGCACGCGCGTCCCCGGGACCGCCGCGTCCGAGAGCGGCGCGGGGACGACGTAGTCGAAGGGGCGGTCGAGATGGGGCAGCGAGACGTCGACGGCGACCCGGGCGATGGGGTCGACCTCGGCAGGACCGGGCGGCTTCCTGGTCCTGGCCCTGCGCACCTGGGCGGCGACGAGCGCGAGCTGCTCGTCGGCCGGGCGCGTGGTCACGAGTGAGTTCTACCGGACGGGTCGGTCGGCGCGGGCGGGTCGTCCGCAGCCGCGCGGTAGAGCACGTGCGGTCCCCACCACTCCCCGGCTGTGGCGCGCGGGTGGGCGAACACGCCGTCGTAGCGCAGGCCGAGGCGCTGCATGACCGCCTGGGAGCGGATGTTCGGCGGCACGGTGAAGGAGATGACCTCGGGCAGGCCCGCCTCGAGGAACGCGAACCGCAGCGCGGCACTTCCCGCCTCGGTGGCCAGGCCGAGGCCCCACCACGGACGGGCGAGGCGCCAGCCGATCTCCACGCACGGGACCGGGTGCGAGAACGGCGGGTCGAAGGTGGGGCGCACCAGACCGAGGAAGCCGACGAACGGCGCGGCACCGCGGTCGGAGTCGAGGACCTCCAGTGCCCAGGCGGTGTAGCCGTGCTCGTCGTGGTGCGCGGAGAACCGGTCGATGCCCGCGTCGGACTGCTCGCGCGACATCGTCGAGGGGAACCAGCGCATGACCTCGGGGTCGGCGTTCATCGCGGCGTACGGCTCGCGGTCGGAGTCGCGCCAGGCCCGCAACGACAACCGGGGCGTCCGCAGCTCGTGTCGAGTCATGCGGACGCCCCGGTGGTGTCGGTGCGGTTGCGGAGCGCGGTGTCGCCGGACTACAGGCCGGCCGCGGCGCGCAGCGCCTCGGCGCGGTCGGTGCGCTCCCAGGTGAAGTCGGCCAGGCCGCGTCCGAAGTGGCCGTACGCCGCGGTCTGGGTGTAGATCGGGCGGAGCAGGTCGAGGTCGCGGATGATCGCCGCAGGGCGAAGGTCGAACGTCTCGAGCACCGCGGACTGGATGTCGGAGTCGGGACGGATCCCGGTGCCGAACGTCTCGACGAACACGCCGACCGGGTGAGCCTTGCCGATGGCGTAGGCGACCTGGACCTCGCAGCGGCGGGCGAGCCCGGCTGCCACGACGTTCTTGGCCACCCAGCGCATCGCGTACGCCGCCGAGCGGTCGACCTTCGACGGGTCCTTGCCGGAGAAGGCACCGCCGCCGTGGCGGGCCATGCCGCCGTAGGTGTCGACGATGATCTTGCGGCCGGTGAGGCCGGCGTCGCCCATGGGGCCGCCGATCTCGAAGCGCCCGGTGGGGTTGACCAGCAGGCGGAAGTCGGCCGTCTCGATGTCGAGACCGGCGAGCTCCGGGCGGACGACGAGCTCCTCGATGTCGGGCGTGAGCAGCGTCGCGAGGTCGATGTCGGCGGCGTGCTGGGTCGACACGACGATGGTGTCGAGGCGCACGGCCTTGTCGTTGTCGTCGTACTCGATCGTGACCTGGGTCTTGCCGTCGGGGCGGAGGTAGGGGATCGACCCGTCCTTGCGCACCTGGGCCAGCCGGCGCGCGAGGTTGTGCGCGAGGTGGATCGGCAGGGGCATGAGCTCGGGAGTGTCGTCGCAGGCGTAGCCGAACATGCGGCCCTGGTCGCCTGCGCCCTGGCGGTCGAGCTCGTCGATCGCCTCGCCGTCGCGCTCCTCGAGCGCGTCGTCGACGCCCTGGGCGATGTCCGGGCTCTGCGAGCCGATGGAGACCGAGACGCCGCAGGAGGCGCCGTCGAAGCCCTTCTTGCTCGAGTCGTAGCCGATCTCGAGGATCCGCTCGCGCACGATGGTGGGGATGTCGACCCAGCCCGTCGTGGTGACCTCGCCGGCGACGTGCACCTGACCGGTCGTGATGAGGGTCTCGACGGCGACCCGGCTGCGCGGGTCCTCCGCGAGCATGGCGTCGAGGATGGAGTCACTGATCTGGTCAGCGATCTTGTCCGGGTGGCCTTCGGTGACCGACTCGGACGTGAACAGACGACGGGCCAAGGCAGACGCTCCAGGTACGACGGGATGTGCGGTCGGGCAAGTCTAACGGTGTCGCGCCGCGGTGCTCGGCAGCAGTGCCGCGACGCGGTCCCACACGGCGTCGGCGATCGCGGCCTTGGAGCCTCGGGGCACCGTCGTCGACGTGCCGTCGGCACCGAGCACGACGACCTCGTTGTCGTCGGTCTCGAACCCCCGGCCGTCGCCGACCTCGTTGACGACGAGCAGGTCGCACCGCTTGCGGGCGAGCTTCGCGCGGCCGTGGTCGAGCACCGATCCTCCGGCGTCGCCGGTCTCGGCCGCGAACCCGACCACGACCTGCGCGCTGTGCGCAGCGTCGCGACGGGCGACCACCTCGGCCAGCACGTCGGCCGTGCGCTCGAGCGCGATCGGCGCCGGCACTCCCCCGGCGTCGTCCTTCTTGATCTTGTGGCCCTGGACCGACACCGGACGGAAGTCGGCGACCGCGGCGGCCATCACGACGACGTCGGCACCGGCCGCTGCCGCGTGGACCGCCTGCCGAAGGTCCTCTGCCGAGGTGACCCGCACGAGCGTGGCCCCGGCAGGGTCGGGCAGAGCGACGTTGGCCGACACCAGGACGACGGACGCGCCGCGCGCGGCGGCGGTCGCGGCGAGGGCGTAGCCCTGCTTGCCGCTGCTCCGGTTGCCGAGGAAGCGCACCGGGTCGAGGTGCTCCCGGGTGCCGCCGGCCGACACCACGACGGTGCGCCCCAGGAGGTCGGCGCTCTGCCCGGCGAGGATCTCCCGGCAGGCCTCGAAGATCGCGGCGGGCTCGGGCAGACGACCCGGCCCGGAGTCGGCACCGGTGAGCCGCCCGACGGCGGGGTCGAGCACCACGACGCCGCGCGACCGCAGCGTCGCGACATTGGCCCGGGTGGCGGCGTGCTGCCACATCTCGGTGTGCATGGCGGGCGCCATCACGACCGGGCAGCGGGCGGTGAGCAGGACGTTGGCCAGCAGGTCGTCGGCGAGCCCTGACGCGGCCCGCGCGAGCAGGTCGGCGGTGGCCGGCGCCACGACGACGAGGTCGGCCTGCTGCCCGAGGCGTACGTGCGGCACGTCGGCGACGTCGTCCCACACCTCGGCCGAGACGGGCTTGCCCGACAGCGCCGACCAGGTCGCCGCTCCGACGAAGTGCAGCGCAGCCCGGGTCGGGACCACGGTGACGTCGTGACCCGCCTCGGAGAACCGGCGGAGCAGCTCCGCCGCCTTGTACGCAGCGATCCCGCCACCGACACCCAGGACCACGCGGAGCGGTCGGGTGCCCGTGACGGGACCGGAGGTCATGCGGGTCGCGCTCAGCCCACGGTGCCGGCGGCCTCGGCCTCGGCCTCGGGGTCGTAGGCGGTCGAGGTCAGCAGCCCGGCGTTGATCTCGCGGAGCGCGATCGACAGCGGCTTCTCCTGCACGTGCGTCTCGACCAGGGGTCCGACGTACTCGAGGAGGCCCTCGCCGAGCTGGGAGTAGTAGGCGTTGATCTGACGCGCGCGCTTGGACGCGTAGATGACCAACGAGTACTTCGAGTCGGTGGCCTCGAGCAGCTCGTCGATCGGGGGGTTGGTGATGCCCTCGGGGGATGACACGGTGCCGGACACGCGGGCGCCTCTCAGTTCACGGGAATGGTGCGGGCTGCTGCCCGCACTGCCTGTCGCTGCGCCTGTCCCTGGAGCCGGGCGAGCAGGACTCACCGGAATCAGGACGTCAGGACGGGTTCAGACCCATCAATGCTACCAAGGACGCGGCCGCCTCCTCGACCGACGCGTTCACGATCGTCGCGTCGAACTCCGACTCGGCCGCCAGCTCGACGCGAGCCGTCTCCAGTCGGCGGGCGATGACGTCGGCCGCCTCGGTGCCCCGGCCGACCAGGCGGTGCACGAGCTCGTCCCACGAGGGCGGCGACAGGAACACCAGCAGCGCCTCCGGCATGCTCGCCCGCACCTGACGGGCCCCCTGCAGCTCGATCTCGAGGAGGACGGGCGTGCCCGCCTCGAGCCGGTCGAGGACCGGGGCGCGCGGCGTGCCGTAGAAGTTGCCCGCGAACTCCGCGTACTCGAGCAGCTCGCCGTGCTCGACCATGCGCGCGAACTCGGCATGGTCGACGAAGGAGTAGTTGACGCCCTGGGTCTCGCCCGGCCGTGGGCGGCGGGTGGTGGCGGAGACCGAGAGCCAGACGTCCGGGCGCACTGCCAGGACGGCACCCACGACCGTGCTCTTGCCGACCCCGCTCGGGCCGGACAGGACGGTCAGGCGCGCGCTCAGGCGGAGAACTCCTTCTCGAGCGCCGCGATCTGGTGCGTGCCCAGGCCGCGGACGCGACGGTTCTCCGCGATCTGGAGGCGCTCCATGATCTCGGCCGCGCGGACCTTGCCGACACCCGGCATCGACTCCAGCAGGGCGGACACCTTCATCTTGCCGATGATGTCGTCGGACTGGCCCGCGGCGATCACCTCGCCGATGGACGCGCCGGACCGCTTGAGACGGTTCTTCACCTCGGCGCGGATCCGTCGCGCCTCGGCGGCCTTGGCCAGCGCGGCGGTGCGCTGCTCGGGGGTCAGGGGCGGCAGGGCCACGATCGGTCCTCTCGTCGGGGTCTGATCATGGACCCTAGCGAGATTCGCTCCACCCGTCACAGCGCGGCCCCGCCGACCGGCCGGGCGGGGCCGCGCTGCTCCACGGCTCAGACCGCAGGGATCCTGCGCATCACGACCGGGTTCACCGTCGCCGCGACCGCGGCGGAGCCGAGATGGATCCGCGAGGCCGCCACCTTGTGCCCGTCGGCGTACAGGGTGAACGACACCGTCGCCGAGCAGTCGGCGCCGATCCGGAGCGCGTCGAGCCCGCCGTAGTTCGTGAAGCGGAACGTCAGCGTCCGGTGGTTCGGCCCGACGACCCAGCGGTCGCCGTGCAGGCCGTGCTCGAGCTTCACGCCGGTCGCGCGCATCGGGTTGCTCGTCCGGACCACACCCGTGAGCACGACCTTGTGCCTCGTCGCGTGGGTGGCGGCCACGTGCCAGCCGGCCGTGTCGTGCCAGACCCAGTAGCCGAGCGGGAGCCCGGCCTTGAGCGCGGCCGGCTTGCCCCGGAACTGCGGCGGCACGGTGCCCGTGGTGCAGCCCGCCGTGGTCGTCGCGGCGGTCGTCGGCAGTGTGGCGGCGCCGGCCGAGGACGGCGCGGCGACGGCGAGACCCGCGGCGAGGCTCACGGCTCCTGCTGCGGCGTAGACCCGGCGACGTGTGGTGGTGGTCATGGTGTCCCTCCTCCGGGCACCGGGTCGTCCGGTGCTCACGTCGACGACGGTGCCGGTCGCGCGTTCCGTGCGCGTGGGCGTCAGGTCAGGGACGTGTAAGGGCGAGCCGGTGGGCGTAGCGTGGGCGCCGTGGAGATGCCCGAGTTCCGTGACCGCGCCCGCACGCTCGTCGACACGCCCGCGCTGACCTACCGCCAGCGCGTCCAGGCCCTCGCCGGCCTGGCGGAGGAGTCGCTCGACGCGCCGAAGGTCTCGGCGGCGTGCGCGCACGCCCTCGCGACCGGCCTCGTGTGCGACCTCGCCGAGGGGCACGCGCCGTACCGCCCGCGCTACCTGCTCCCCGACTACTCCCGCGCGCTCGCGCACGGCTCGGAGTTCCTCGGCCTCGCGGCGCCGACCGACCTGTACGAGGCGATCGCGTTCCTGCTCTCGATGTACTCGCAGGTGCCCTCGATCACCGGCTACCCGGTCTACCTCGGCGACGTCGACCGCCTCCTCGAGCCCTTCGCGAGCGACGTCGACGACGAGACGCTGACCAAGCTCATGCGGCTCATGTGGGTCACGATCGACCGCTCGCTGCCCGACGCGTTCACGCACGCGAACCTCGGCCCCGACGACTCACGCGTCGGGCGCACGATCCTCGCGCTCGAGCGGGAGCTGCTCCAGACGGTCCCCAACCTCACGCTGCGCGTCGACCCCACGCGTACGCCGGACAGCCTCGTGCTCGACGCAGTGCAGACCGTGTTCGCCTGCGGCAAGCCGCACTTCGTCAACCACCCCATGATGACCGCCGACCTCGGACCCGACTACGGCGTCGTGTCCTGCTACAACTCGCTCAAGGTCGGCGGCGGTTCCCACACGCTGGTGCGCCTCAACCTGGCCGAGTCCGCGAAGCGGCACTCCGGCGACATCGAGTCCTACATCGCCACGACCCTGCCCGCGCACGTCGCGATCAACGCCGAGCTGATGGCCGCGCGGATCACCTCGCTCGTCGAGGACGCGCGCTTCTTCGAGCACAGCTGGCTCGTGGACGAGGGGCTGCTCTCGCTCGACCGCTTCTCCGCGATGTTCGGCATCTACGGCCTCGCGGAGGCGGCCGACCACCTCGTCGCGCTGTCCGGCGGCACCGGCCGCTACGGCCACGACGCGGACGCGACGGCGCTGGGCTGGCGCATCGTCGAGCGGGCCGCCGAGCTCGTCTCGCGCACCCCGCTCCCCTACTGCGAGGGCAACGACGGCGTCGCGTTCCTGCACTCGCAGTCCGGGATCGACTCCGACCACGGCGTCACGGCCGGCACGCGCATCCCGATCGGAGAGGAGCCGCCGCTGCTCGAGCACCTGCGCGCCGTCGCGCCGAACCACCGCTACTTCGCCTCCGGCGTCAGCGACATCGTGCACTTCGACGACACCGCGACGCGCAACCCGCAGGCGGTCGTGGACGTGATCCGCGGCGCGATGGCGACCGGGATGCGCGACGTCACCTTCAACCTCGACAGCAACGACTTCATCCGGATCACCGGCTACCTCGTGCGGAAGTCCGACCTCGCGAAGCTCGAGGCCACCGGAGTCGCACGGCACGGCAGCGACGTCCTCGCTGCCGGGTCCGTGGCCAACTCCCATATCACCGACCGTGTGGTGAAGAGGGTGATCAGCAGTGAGTCGGCTCCTCGCGTCGCCGGCTGACCTGGTGGTCTCCGACCTCGCGGTGGTGCACGACGTGGAACCGGTCGGCCTCGTCGCCGACGTCGTGCCGTTCTCCTGGGTGGACGGTCCGGGCAACCGCTTCGCCGTGTTCCTGCAGGGCTGCAACCTCGACTGCATCGCATGCCACAACCCGCACACGATGCCGCTGAAGACGCCGCTCGCACGCCGGGTCTCGGTGCCCGACCTGCTGGAGGAGGTGCGCCCGGTCGTGCCGTTCCTCTCCGGAGTCACCGTCTCGGGCGGCGAGGCCACCCTGCAGGCGCCCTTCGTCGCCGCGTGGTTCGCCGCGCTGCGCGAGGACCCGGCGACGGCACGGCTGACCCGCTACATCGACAGCAACGGCTGTGCCGACGGCTCGACGTGGGACCTGCTGCTCCCCCACACCGAGGGTGTGATGCTCGACCTCAAGGCCCTCGACGTCGCAACCCACCGCGAGCTCACCGGCCTCGGCAACGCCCAGGTGCTGGACAGCCTCGACCGCCTCGTCGCCGAGCAGCGGCTCGCCGAGGTGCGTCTGCTCGTCGTCCCGGGGTACAACGACTCCGAGGCCGCGCTGCGTGCCACGGGTGACTACCTCGCGCGGCGCGCACCCGGGATCCCCGTGAAGGTGATCGGCTTCCGGCCGCACGGCGTGCGCGCCGCAGCGCGCCACATCCCCGCGCCGACCGCGGAGGAGCGCACGGCGTACGCCACCTGGGTCGCCGCATCCGTCGGCGACGATCTGGTCACCGTCGCCTGAGGCCGCGAGCGCCGGCCCTCCCGCATCCGCGTCTCTTCGTGTTGCATGGAGCTTCCGACGGAGGAGGGGCGATGCCGAGCCACGACGAGATACGAGAGGCACAACGAGCCGCGTGGGCGGGGCTCTCCGCGGGCTGGGAGAAGTGGGACCCGGTCATCATGGACCAGCTGGGTCCGGTCACCACGGCGATGATCGAGCGGCTCGACATCGCCGATGACCAGCGACATCTCGACATCGCCTCGGGAACCGGCGAGCCCGGCTTGACCGTGGCCGGGCTTGCGCCGAGGGGGCACGTCGTCCTGACCGACCTCTCGGCCGAGATGCTCGCCGTCGCGACCCGACGTGCCCGTGCGCAGGGAATCGCCAACGTCGAGGCGCGCGTGTGCAGCGCCGACGACCTGCCGTTCGCTGACGCGACGTTCGACAGCGTCTCCGTCCGCTTCGGGTACATGTTCCTCCCTGACCTCGCCTCAGCGACGGCCGAGTTCAGGCGGGTCCTCACGCCGGGCGGACGGCTCTGCTCGTCGGTCTGGGTCAGGCCCGAGGAGAACCCGTGGACGTCGATCGTCATGGACGCGATCGCCGCGGAGGTCGTGCTGACGCCGCCGGACCCGGACGGTCCGAGCATGTTCCGGTGCGCTGCTCCGGGATGCGTCGGTGACCTGTACGAGGTGGCGGGGCTTCGCGACGTCGACGAGTGGGACGTCCGGGTGGAGCTCGTGACGAGATCGCCCGAGGAGTACTGGGCGATGATCAGCGAGCACGTCTCGCTGGCCGTCGCAGCGCTCGCCCAGGTCGACGGGCCGGCTCGCGAGCGGATCGCGACCGCCGTCATCGCACGGGCGGGCGCTCACGAGGCCGACGGCGCGGTGCGCATCCCCGGCGTGGCCCGGTGCATCGTCGGCACGGCGTAGCAGCGCGACCGGTGCTCGGACTCCGTCAGCGGTGCGCGAGCCCTCGGGCGATGGCGGCGGCCGCGGCCGCGACGTCCGGGGCCGCGGTGATGGGACGCCCGATCACGAGCAGGTCCGCGCCGTCGGCGAAGGCCTGCTCGGGAGTGGCGACGCGTGACTGGTCGCCGAGAGCCGTGCCGGCCGGTCGGACGCCGGGGGTGATGAGGACGGCGGCGTCGCCGACCTCGGCGCGGACCGCCGCGACCTCCTGCGGCGAGCACACGATCGCGCGCGCTCCGGCGGCGACCGCGAGGACGGCCAGCCGGCGCACGGCGTCCAGCGACGGGCCGAGCAGCCCGACCTCGGCGAGGTCGGCCTCGGACAGCGAGGTGAGCACGGTGACGGCCGTGACGAGGGTGTCGGGGAGCTCCTCGACCGCGGCGCGGACCATCGCGCTGCCGCCCGTGGCGTGCACTGTGAGGAACGCCGGTCTGAGGTGCGCCACCGAGCGTGCCGCGCCGGCGACGGTGTTGGGGATGTCGTGCAGCTTGAGGTCGAGGAAGACGTCGCGCCCGCGAGCCGCGGCACGCACCGCCTCGACCGACGCGTCGCCGTCGCGCAGGAAGGTCTCGAGCCCGACCTTCATCGTCGATACGTAGGGGCCGGCAGCGCCGGCCCAGGCCGTGATGGTGGCGAGGTCGGGCCCGTCGAGCGCGACGGCGACCGGAGCGAGTGCGCTCATCCCTCCACCCCCGCCTCGACGGCGGTGTCGGGCGCGTCGGCGTCCAACGTGTGTCCGTGACCGGCGACGGGGCCGCCGGACGCGGGTGCCGGATCCGGCGCGCGGTGCGCGTGGCCGATCGCCTGCTCGAACGACTCGAAGCCGCGTTCGGCGAGCGCCACCGCCAGCTCGCGCGCGATCCGTGCCGGCGCACCCGGGTCGTGGAAGGTCACGGTGCCGACACTGACGGCGCTCGCACCCGCGAGGACGAACTCGAGAGCGTCGAGGCCCGTGCGGATTCCGCCCATGCCGAGGATAGGGACCTCGGGCAGTGCCGCGTGCACCTGGTAGACGCAACGCACCGCGACCGGGCGGATCGCCGGGCCGGACAACCCGCCGGTGATCCCTGCGAGAGCCGGACGCATCGTGTCGGTGTCGATCACCATGCCGAGCAGCGTGTTGATCATCGACAGCCCGTCGGCGCCGGCGTCGACCACGGACCGGGCGATCGCCACGATGTCGGTGACGTCGGGAGACAGCTTTGCCAGCACCGGGATCCCCGGGTTGGTGTTACGCCGCACCGCCGTGATGACCTCGGCCGCAGCGACCGGGTCGCACGCGAACACCTGCCCACGGTCCTCGACGTTCGGGCACGAGATGTTGACCTCGATCGCCGCGACATCGGTGACGTGGCGCAGCTTCGACGCCAGCCGGGTGTACTCGTCGACGGACCCGCCGGCGATCGAGACGACCGCACGGGCGCCGCGCGCCCGCAGCCACTCGAGGTCCTTGTCGAGGAACGCGTCGATGCCGGGACCCTGCAGCCCGATGGAGTTGAGCATGCCGCTGGGCGTCTCCGCCATGCGCGGGGTCGGTCGACCCGAGCGAGGGTTGAGCATGATGCTCTTGGTGACGACGGCACCGATCGTGGTGATGTCGAAGAACTGGTCGAGCTCGCGGCCGGCCGCGGCGCAGCCGGACGCGGTCAGCACCGGCGACGGGAGCTCGAGACCCGCCAGCCACGTGGTCATGTCGATGTCGGGCACGTCGGCGGCAGCGTCGGGACGCGGCCCATGGGTGATCACGGCGCGGGTCATCAGTGGCCTCCGCTCACGGGCGCCCCGAGGGTTCCCTCGGGGATCGTGCCGACCTCGTCCCAGCGCACCCGGTCGCCGCGGAACACCGGGCCGTCGACGCACGAGCGCAGCATGCGGGTCACCCCGTCGTCGCCCACGACGGGCAGGACGCACGACATGCACACGCCGATCCCGCAGGCCATCGACTCCTCGACCGCGCACTGGGAGTAGGCGCCGTGCTCGGTCGCGACCTTCGCCACGGCCTGCAGCATCGGCATCGGACCGCACGCGTAGACGACGTCGGCATCGGTGCGTTGGAGCACCGCGGGCAGGACGTCGGTGACCCGGCCGCGCTCGCCGGCGGATCCGTCGTCGGTCGTGATCGTGAGCGAGGCCGCGATCCGCTTCGCGTCCAGGACGCCGAACAGCTTGCTCTCGGTGGACGCGCCGAGCACGACGTCGACCCGGCAGCCGCGGGCGCGCAGGGCGTCGGCGAGGGCGAACATCGGCGCTGAGCCGTAGCCTCCGGCGACGAGCACGCAGGCGACCGGCTCCTTCGGCAGGGCGAACGGGCGCCCGAGCGGGCCGACGATGTCGACCTGGTCGTGGCGGTGCAGGCGCGAGAGCCACTCCGTGCCCTTGCCGTTGACCGCGAACACGATCTCGAGGGTGCCGCCGTAGACGCCGCGGCTCTGGACCGAGTAGATCGAGAACGCGCGGCGCAGCAGCATCGAGGAATGCTCGCCGCCGACGGCGAGCGCCACGAAGTGCCCGGGCCGGGTGAGGTCGGGGATGCCGCCCGCGGTGAGCGTGAGGACGTGGTACTCCCCTGCGCGGCGTAGCCCGATCACCTCACCGGTGACCTGGATGGCCCCCGACTTGCTGTGCCCTGTCGTCGTCAACGCGCGCCGCCCTCATTCGCTCCGGACCGTGTGGTGTCGGACGATCCTGTCCCCGTGGTGGCCTGCGCCGCACGCAGAGCCGCCAGATCGGCCGCCCATTCCTGCAGGGACCGTACGCCGGTCTCCCCCTTGATCAGCGCCTCGATGCCCTGGACCGTGGCCGCGAGGCCCTGGACCGTCGTGATGCACGGGACGCCGCGGGTCACCGCGGCGGTGCGGATCTCGTAGCCGTCGAGCCGGGTGCCGACGCCGAACGGGGTGTTGACGATGAAGTCGATGTCGCCGGCCATGATCGCGCCGACGGTCGTCTGCTCACCGTTGGGGCCGACACCCTCACGCTGCTTG
>JADGOZ010000011.1 GCA_017882705.1 Candidatus Nanopelagicales bacterium
ACCCTCCACCCGGCCGCGAAGGTGTCGATGTCGAGGGCGTCGAGCACCTGCTCGCCGAGGAGGTCGGCGTGGGCGGTGCGCCACGACTGCAGCTGGGCGTCGGCGATCGCGTGCTCGTCACCGGCCACAGCCGGCCGGACCGAGACGTCGGCCTGTTCGCGGAAGAGGGCCATCGGACCATCATCGCCGTCCGTGGTGCCGTCGCCCAACCGGCGCCGTCTCCCCAGAGCCCCGGTGTCCCCACCGGCGCAGGACCGCACCCGAACCGGCGCGGGTAGACGCGGCCCTTGCTGCGCGCCGCGCGTGCGCGACGCTCATCACGTCGTGCGGGCGTCAGGCCCCGAGGGCGCGTACCGCAGCCGCTGTCACCGCCGCAGCGATCACGACGACGATGAACGGCGCGCGCAGGACGAGGGCGATCGCGGCGACGGCCAGGGCCGGAACCCGGGCGTCGATGACCACGTGGTTCCCTGAGCCGGCGGTCTGGACCGCGACCAGCGCGGCCAGCAGTGCGACGGTGACGAGGGAGGCGACCTTGGCGACACGCGGGTCGGAGAGCCAGTGATCCGGCACGAGGTGCCCGGCGAGCTTGAGGGCGAAGCACGCCGCGCTCGCGGCGAGCACGGCCACCCAAGTGATCAGGTAGCTGCTCATGCCGGCTCGCTGCGACGAGTGGAGGCGCCGGCCCGGTTCCAACCGATCACCACGGCGACTGCTGCGGCGGCCAGCACGGGCACCCCGGACGGCGCGACCGGTGTCAGTGCGAGCGCGACCACGACCGCGAGCGCCGCAACCGCCTGCGCGGTCCGCCCGGCGAGGCGCGGCCACACGAGGGCGAGGAAGGCGGCCGCCGCCGCGGCATCCAGGCCGTACCGTCGCGGGTCGCCGAGCGCACCGCCTGCTGTCGCGCCGATCACGGTGAAGACGTTCCACAGCACAAAGACCCCGATGCCCGTCCACCAGAACCCGGCACGAGCGGCGTCGGGGTCGCGGTGGGCGGTGGCCACCGCTGTCGACTCGTCGATGGTGAGGTACGCGGCGACAGGCCGGAGCGCGCCGTGCGCCCCGATCAGCGGGGTCACCTGGACGCCGTACAGCCCGTTGCGCACGCCGAGCAGCGCCGCGGTGGCCACGGCGGCGACCGGGGAACCGCCGGAGCCGACCACCCCGATGAAGGCGAACTGCGACCCGCCGGAGAACAGCAGCAGACTCAGTGCGGCGGTCTGGGCGAGGTCGAGACCTGCGACGGCGGCAAGTGCCCCGTAGGACACGCCGTACAGCCCGGTCGCGACGGACACGGACAGTGCCTGCCTGACGGCAGTGCGGACCTCCGCCGACTGCGGCCCCGCCACCTCAGACGGCGACGTAGATGCTGTCGAGGTACTCCGCGATCCCGGCTTCCCCGCCCTCGCGGCCGAGGCCGGAGGACTTGACGCCGCCGAACGGCGCGCTCGCATCAGACACCATGCCCCTGTTCACGCCGAGCATCCCGGCCTCGATCGACTCGGCAAGACGGAACGTGCGGCCGACATCGCGCGTGAAGGCATAGGCCACCAGGCCGAAGTCGGTGCTGTTGGCCATCTCGATGGCCTCGGCCTCGGAACCGAAGGTCACGATGGGCGCGACCGGTCCGAAGATCTCCTCGCGCACCACGCGCGAGTCGGGCGCGACGTCGGTGAGCACGGTGGGCGCGTAGAAGTAGCCCGCGTGCGAAAGTGCGTGGCCACCGATGGACACCCGTGCCCCTCCGTCGACGGCGTCGGCCACGAGCTCACTGACCTTCGTCACGGCCTTGGCCTCGATCAGCGGCCCGACGGTGGTACCCGGTGCAGCGCCGTGACCGACGACGAGCGCGTCGAAGGCGGCCGTGAGACCGGCGGCGAACTCCTTGGCCACGGAGGCGTGCACCAGGAACCGGTTCGCGGCCACGCAGGTCTGGCCTGCGTTGCGCATCTTGGCGGCGAGGGCACCCTGCACAGCCGCGGGGATGTCGGCATCCTCGAAGACGAGGAAGGGCGCGTTGCCGCCGAGCTCCATCGAGGTGCGCAGAACACCGTCGGCGGCACCCTTCAGCAGCAGCCTCCCGACCTCGGTCGACCCGGTGAACGAGAGCTTGCGGAGGCGGCGGTCGGCGAGGAGAGGACCGCTCACCCCGGAGGCCTTGGTGGTCGGGACGATGTTGAGGATGCCCGTCGGCAGGCCCCTGACCTCGAGCTGCTCGCGGACGATCTCGGCGAACAGGGCGGTGGTCAGCGGCGTCAGGGCGGCGGGCTTGACGACGGCGGTGCACCCGGCAGCCAGGGCGGGGGCGACCTTGCGGGTGATCATCGCGAGCGGGAAGTTCCACGGGGTGATGAGCAGCGCGGGCCCGACGGGCCGGTTCAGGACCAGCTGGTGGTTCGCCCCCGACGGTGCGCGGCGGGCAAGCCCGTCGATGCGGACGGCCTGCTCGGAGTACCAGCGCAGGTACTCCGCGCCGTAGGCGACCTCGGCACGGGCCTCGGCGAGGGGCTTCCCGCCCTCCGCTGTGATGACGGCGGCGAGGTCCTCGGTGCGGGCGATCATCTCGTCGAAGACAGCGCGGAGCAGGTCCGCTCGTTGGCGCGGTGCGACCTCGCGCCAGGCGGGCCACGAGTCGTGGGCCGAGGTCAGTGCCGCGAGCGCGTCCTGCGAGGTGGCGTCGGCGACGTCGAAGAGCGTCTCCTCGGTGGCCGGGTCCCGGACCGGGAACGTCGCACC
>JADGOZ010000108.1 GCA_017882705.1 Candidatus Nanopelagicales bacterium
CCGACATCATGCTCGGCGGAAACACCGAGTTCCTGGCCGCGGCCGAGCTCGCGCAGAAGGAGCTCAGCCCGGTCGACTCCCCGGAGGAGTACGAGGCCGAGTGGCCCACGGCGCTCGAGCGGGCGAAGAAGGCGGTCGAGGCGGAGCACAACGAGGTGACCGCACTCGGCGGCCTCTACGTCCTCGGCACCGAGCGGCACGAGTCGCGGCGTATCGACAACCAGCTGCGCGGCCGCTCCGGCCGCCAGGGCGACCCGGGCGAGACGCGGTTCTACCTCTCGCTCGAGGACGACCTGATGCGCCTGTTCAAGGCCGACATCGTCGACTCGTTCCTGCGACGCTTCAACGTGCCGGACGACATCCCGATCGAGGCCAAGATGGTGAGCAACGCCATCCGCTCGGCGCAGACCCAGGTCGAGGCGCAGAACTTCGAGATCCGCAAGAACGTCCTCAAGTACGACGAGGTCATGAACCGCCAGCGCGTCGTCATCTACGACGAGCGCCGTCGCGTCCTCGAGGGCGAGGACCTCCACGAGCAGGTGCGCACGTTCCTCGACGACACCATCGAGGGCTACGTCCGGGCCGAGACGAGCGAGGGCTACGCCGAGGACTGGGACCTCGAGCGACTGTGGACCGCGCTCGGCACGCTCTACCCCGTCGGGGTCACGATCGAGGAGATCGAGGACAGCTCCGGCGGAGGGCGCGGCGGCCTCACCGAGGAGTACCTCGTGGGTGAGCTGCGGGCCGACGCCCAGGCCGCCTACGACGAGCGCGAGCGGATCCTCGGGGCCGACGTCACCCGTGAGCTCGAGCGTCGCGTGGTCCTGTCGGTCCTCGACCGCAAGTGGCGCGAGCACCTCTACGAGATGGACTACCTCCAGGAGGGCATCGGGCTGCGCGCGATGGCGCAGAAGGACCCGCTCGTCGAGTACCAGCGCGAGGGCTACATCCTGTTCAACGCGATGATGGACTCCATCAAGGAGGAGTCCGTCGGCTACCTGTTCAACGTCGAGGTGCAGGTCGAGGAGACTCCGAGCATCGAGCTCACCCCGACCGCGGCGCCCGCGTTCGGGGAGGCCGCGCAGGAGGCTCTCGAGACCCCGGCGGCTCCCGCTGCGCCCGTGGCGCCGCAGATCAACGCGAAGGGGCTCGGACCGAAGCGCCCGCAGCGTCTCGAGTACACGGCGCCGTCGGTCGACGGCGAGGCCGGCGTCGTGCACGACTCCGACGACCTCGACGAGGTCCCGGAGCTCGGCCCCGACGCCAGCCGCGCCGAGCGCCGCCGAGCCGAACGAGCCGCCAGAAAGCGCGACAGCAAGAGCCGGTAACCCGTCCCGATCGCCGAGCCGACCACGGGCCACGTCACCGCGCTGAGCCATCCGCGCGGTGATGCAGTCCGCCGAAGCGGAGCGGCCCGAGGCCGGAGTGGGCCCCGAAGGGGTCCGCGAGGCCGAGAGGGAGGCGCCGCAGGCGCCGACCAAGGCCGCGCAGCGGAGACGGCGCCGACGCGCGGCCCCGGAGGGGTCGCGCTCGGAGGCGCTAGAGGATCGCGAGGCGGGTGCACCTCCACCGGCCGTCCCAGCCTTCGAGGCGTACGGCTATGGCGCGGGCTCGACGGCCTCCGGTGACGACCGCGGTCGCCTCGACGACGCCGTCGGCCGGCTCGAACACGTGGATGCTGCTCACCGTGCGCCGGGCCCTCCCGGGGCCGGGAGCGCCGGGTGCGGGACGGCGGGGTGCCGCGGCGAGGTGCACGCCGAGGTCCGCGTAGACGTCGGGCGCGAGCCAGCGCACCAGCTGCTGGCGCGGGCGTTCGTGCGCGAGCACCTCGAGCACCGCCTGGACGAGCTGGCCGGTCCACGGACCCGGGTCGGGGAGAGCGGCACGTGACGTCGCGACCACGGCGACGGCCGGGTCGGTGTCGAGGTCGAGCGCCGGCTCGCGCGTGACCAGGCGCAGCGAGCGGTCCGGTGCCGGGACGGCGTCGACCTCACCGGGGAGCTGCCAGTCGAGGGCCAGCGTGCCTTGCCCGGCCGGTGGCCGGGTGCGGATCGTGCGGGTGAGCGCGTACGTCGGTCGTAGGAGCGGGGCGGGGGAGGAGTCGCGGTTCGCGGGCAGCGGCTCTGACATGGGTCACCGTCGGTCGGGGTCCAGGGAACGCGCCACGGCACCGGCGTCGGTGCGGATGGCGGGGGGTCGGTCGTGCGACGACGCCGGCGTCCCTGCCGGTCGGCGGTCCGGGGAACGCAGGCGGGTCCCGGGACGGAGGAGGGCCGGATCGGGGCCGATCGCGGCTCGGTTGGCGGCGTACCACCGGGGCCAGGCCGTGGCGATGTCGCTGGGTGACGCGGAGTCGGGCAGGTGGCGCCGGGCGATGTCCCAGAGGGTGTCGCCGGGCCGTACGACCACGACCTCCTGGGAGGTCGCCGGCCGAGCCGCGGCAACAGGGTGGGGCGTGTCCGGCCCGGTGGTCGACGGACGCCGCCGCGGCCGCCGGCAGCTCGGCGAGGGCAGCGACGGTCGGGACACCGAGGCCGACGACGGCAGCCATGAGACGACG
>JADGOZ010000109.1 GCA_017882705.1 Candidatus Nanopelagicales bacterium
GGGCCCCCGCTACGGCAAACCTCGGCAGGATGTGCGGATGGACCTTCCTGTCGTGCCTCCGGTGTCGCCGATGCTGGCCAAGCCTGTGTCCGGGGTGCCGGCGCCTGACTCGGTGCCCGGGGGGCTCGTGTACGAGCCGAAGTGGGACGGGTTCCGCTGCATCGTGTTCCGCGACGGCGACGAGGTGGTCCTCGGCAGCCGCAACGAGAAGCCGCTCACCCGCTACTTCCCCGAGATCGTCGAGGCTGCGCGCCGGTCGCTCCCCCACCGCTGCGTGGTCGACGGCGAGATCGTCGTGCGCACGGGCGAGCGTCTCGACTTCGGCGCATTGCAGCAGCGGATCCACCCGGCCGACAGCCGAGTGCAGCGCCTCGCCGCGGAGACCCCCGCGTCGTTCGTGGCCTTCGACCTGCTCGCGCTCGGCGACGACGACCTCATGGCGCGCCCCTTCGGAGAGCGGCGTACGGCGCTCGAGCAGGCCCTCGCCGCGGCCGAGCCCCCGATCCACCTGACCCGGGTCAGCCGCGACCTCGACGAGGGCAGGCACTGGTTCGAGGTGTTCGAGGGAGCCGGTCTCGACGGGCTGATCTGCAAGCCGCTCGACTCGACCTACCAGCCCGACAAGCGCGTGATGCTCAAGGTGAAGCACGCGCGGACCGCCGACTGCGTGGTCGCAGGCTGGCGCGCGCACAAGCAGCGCGGAGCCGATGGCCAGGAGATCGTCGGGTCGCTCATGCTCGGCCTGTACGACGGCTCCGGAGTCCTTCAGTCCGTCGGTGTCTCGGCGTCGTTCCCGATGGCGCGTCGCGCGGAGCTCGTCGACGAGCTCGCGATGTACGCCGTCGGGCCGGACGACGACCACCCCTGGGCCGCCTGGCGCGACGCGGCGGCGCACGAGGAGAGCCGGCTCCCGGGCGCGGTGTCGCGCTGGAGCTCGGGCAAGACGCTCGACTGGAACCCGCTGCGCCCCGAGCTCGTGGTCGAGGTGGGCTACGACGCGATGGAGGGGGCGCGCTTCCGGCACACCACGCAGTTCAAGCGCTGGCGCCCGGACCGCACGCCGGAGTCGTGCACCTACGACCAGCTCGAACGGCCGGTGCGCTACGACCTCGGCGACGTCCTCGACGGGTGAGGGCCCGCCAACTCGCCCCCTGGGAGTGTCAGCGACCGCTGCGCGGGTCCCTGCCCGACATCATGCGCCAGGCGACCACGCCGATGACGACGAGCAGGACGAAGAACAGCACGATGAGCGTGAAGACCATGGGGGAACCCTAACGGCAGCGTCCGGCCGCCCGTCACGGCCGCGCCGCTCAGCCCAGGTCCCCCCGCCAGCCGGCCGGCATGTTGTGCACGCCCATCCGCTCGTACCGCGTGACGGTCCAGCTCGCCGGCGCCGCCCCACCGGTCCAGACCACCACGCCTCCGGCGTTGATCTCGATCAACGCGTTGCCCGGCCGTGCTGTGAGCACCCTCGTGCCGTCGACGTAGCCCGCCAGGATCCCGCGGTCACCCACGACGTCGCACGCCAGCGTCAGCGTGCGCGGGACGCCGGGGCGCAGGGGGTCGACCGTCGCGGTGTCCAGCGTCGTCACGTCGCCGTTCGGTACGGAGCCCGAGACGAGTCGTGCGGCGCCGTCCGACGACACGAGCAGGCCGTAGCCGCGTGTCTCGCTCTGCCAGCACTGGACGCCGAACTCGGCCGCGACCGGGACCTCCGTCGGCACGACGTCGACCTTGATGGCCAGGACGGTGTGCGCCGTCGGCGACACGATGCCGGCCGCCTCGACCGTGTTCGGGACGAGTACCGCCTCCCGGTAGCCGTCGGCGGTGTACTCCCGGACCGACCGTGCCGACGTCGACGTCGGTAAGCCCGCGTGCGTCGTCGTCGTCAGGTCGGCGACGTAGACGTCGAGGTCGTCCAGCTCACGGTTCACGCTCACGAGGGCCGCGGCACCGAGCGCGATCACCAGCACGCCGACGAGCCCTCCGACGACCCAGGGCCAGCGCGGTCGACGCCGTGGCGCGACCGGTTCCTCCACGACCAGACCGTGGTCTGAGACGAACGACGTCCACTGGTCGTGGTCGAGGTAGCGCAACTCGTGGGACTGCCCAGGATCCGGGTACCAGCCGTCGGGACGCATGACAGCCACCTCCAGCGCGAAGCGCACCGTCGGTCGGCCCACCGCACGGGTGCGACCTCGATCAATCTCAGGCTACGCCGGTCACGTGCACCACTCACGCCGGGCGGCGGGCTGGGGTCACGCGTCGTCCGCGTCCGTCCCGGGCGCCTCCGCCTTCGCACGGCTGGGCTGAACGCGCTTGGGCTCGCCCTTCATCTTGGGGGTGTCATAGGCGGGAGCACTGTGCAGACCCGCACGACACGCACGAACTCTCGGAGCGAAACTCGCCAGGTTGTCTGGCGACTGACGAGAGGCGGAACATGCAATGACCACGACCACCGTACCGAGCATGATCGAACCCCCCGTGTGGGACTACTGCCCGCGCTGGTGCCGCAACCTCGAGCACCCTGAGCACCCGCGCCTCGACGACGACGGGGCACCCGATGGGACGACGTACCGACTCGGCGACGTCGACCCCCGGTCACCCCACTACCGGCCCACCGGCGGCGGCGAGCACGTCTACGTGGCACTCGAGCGGGCGAACAACCACCTCGGCTCGAGGGCCGCGTCGAACCTGTCCACCACGCATGTCAGGGTCGCCCTCGACCGCGACGCCGTACCGATCACTGACGACGGCGACCCTGAGCTCAGCCCGTGGTTCTACATCGACCCGGCTGCGGCTCGTTCTCTCGCGCGTGCCCTCGTGAGCGCAGCCGACCTCGCGGAAGGCGTGACGACGTAGCGGCCTAGCCTCACTCTCGACGACCCCGCGCCCATCCCCCGTGGTGCGGGGTCGTCGCACGTCCGGGGTCAGCAGCCGGAGCCGCTACTGCTGATGCAGCTGTTGGTGTTGTTGAACACGGAGCTAACCTTCCCGCCGAGCAGGAACACGACTCCGACGATGACCGCTGCGATCGCGGCGACGAGGA
>JADGOZ010000110.1 GCA_017882705.1 Candidatus Nanopelagicales bacterium
ATACTCGGGCGCACACACGGCTCGGGCGTGTTCACGCGCGGCCAGACGCAGGTGCTCACCGTCGCCACGCTGGGTTCCATTTCCGAGGTGCAGCGGCTGGACGACATCACCGACGAGGATACGAAGCGCTACATGCACAACTACAACTTCCCGCCCTACAGCACCGGTGAGACCGGCCGTGTCGGCTCCCCGAAGCGCCGCGAGATCGGCCACGGAGCGCTCGCCGAGCGCGCGCTCATGCCGGTGCTGCCGAGCCGGGAGGACTTCCCGTACGCGATCCGGCAGGTCTCCGAGGCGCTCGCCTCCAACGGCTCGACGTCGATGGGTTCGGTCTGCGCCTCGACGCTGTCGCTGCTCAACGCCGGGGTGCCGCTGCGGGCGCCGGTGGCGGGCATCGCGATGGGCCTGGTGTCCGACGTGGTCGAGACGGCCGACGGCCCGGAGACCAGGTACGCGGCGCTGACCGACATCCTCGGCGCGGAGGACGCCTTCGGCGACATGGACTTCAAGGTCGCCGGCACCAAGGAGTTCGTGACCGCGCTGCAGCTCGACACCAAGCTCGACGGCATCCCCGCCTCGGTGCTCGGTGGCGCGCTCACCCAGGCCCGTGACGCCCGCCTCGCGATCCTCGAGGTGATGATGGAGGCGATCGACCGTCCCGACGAGATGTCGCCGTTCGCGCCGCGCATCATCTCGATCCAGATCCCGGTCGACAAGATCGGCGAGGTCATCGGGCCGAAGGGCAAGATGATCAACCAGATCCAGGACGAGACCGGCGCCGAGATCACGATCCAGGACGACGGCACGATCTACATCGGTGCGACCGACGGCCCCAAGGCCGAGGCCGCGCGGGCGCAGATCAACGCCATCGCCAACCCCCACATGCCGGAGATCGGCGAGCGCTACCTGGGCACCGTGGTCAAGACCACGACGTTCGGCGCGTTCATCTCCCTCATGCCGGGCAAGGACGGCCTGCTGCACATCTCCAAGCTGCGCAGCCTCGCCGGCGGCAAGCGCGTCGAGAACGTCGACGACGTCGTGTCCATCGGCCAGAAGGTGCTCGTGGAGATCTCCGAGATCGACGCCCGCGGCAAGCTGTCGCTGTCGCCGGTCGAGGACGACGCCGAGGCCGCTCCGGCCGAGGTCGCCGCGAGCGACGAGGTCTGATCGTCTCGATGACGAGCTCACGCACCACCGCACCGGGCGCACGGCACAGCCGTGCGCCCGGTGCGCGTGAGCAGGCCACCGGCTCGACCCGCACGCTGCTCGTCGAGGACGGTGCGCGCGTCAAGCGCACCGTGCTGCCCGGCGGGCTCCGCGTGGTCACCGAGAACATCCCCGGCGTGCGCTCCGCCGCGTTCGGCATCTGGGTCGGCGTCGGATCGCGCGACGAGACCCCGGCGCAGGCCGGTGCCGCGCACTACCTCGAGCACCTGCTGTTCAAGGGCACCGCGCGCCGCTCCGCGCTCGACATCTCCGCGTCGCTCGATGCCGTCGGCGGCGAGATGAACGCGTTCACCAGCAAGGAGTACACCTGCTTCTACGCTCGGGTGCTCGACGCCGACCTGCCGCTCGCCGTCGACGTCATCAGCGACCTCGTGACGTCCGCGCTGCTGCGCGCCCACGACGTCGAGTCCGAACGCGACGTGATCCTCGAGGAGATCGCGATGCGCGACGACGATCCCGGTGACCTCGTCCACGAGGAGTTCGCCGACGCCATGTTCGGGCCGACCCCGCTCGGGCGCCCGATCCTCGGCACGATCGAGACCATCGAGTCGATCACTCCCCGCGCCATCCGTGGCTTCTACCGGCGGCAGTACCGCCCCGAGAACATGGTCGTGTCGGCAGCGGGCAACGTCGACCACGCCACCGTGGTCCGGCTGGTGCGCAAGGCTTTCGGCGCGGCGGGCTTCCTCGACGGCGACGCCGAGCCAACCCTCCCGCGCACCGGTGCCTTCCGCACGCGCGGCGCGGGCGACGTCCGGGTGCTGACCAAGACCACCGAGCAGGCCAATGTCGTGCTCGGCGTCCCGGGCATCGCGCGCGACGACGAACGACGCTTCGCCCTCGGCGTCCTCAACGCCGCGCTCGGCGGAGGGATGAGCAGCCGGCTGTTCCAGGAGATCCGCGAGAAGCGCGGCCTGGCCTACTCCGTCTTCTCCTTCGCCTCGCACTACGCCGACACCGGCATGTTCGGCGTCTACGCCGGCTGCATGCCGAAGAAGATCGACGACGTCCTCGAGATCTCGCGCGACGAGCTCGCGAAGGTGGCCGCGCACGGTCTCACCGACGACGAGCTCGCCCGCGGCAAGGGCCAGGTGCGCGGCGGCCTCGTCCTCGGCCTCGAGGACACCGGCTCGCGCATGTCGCGCATCGGCAAGGCCGAGCTGCTCGCCGGCGACCTCTGGTCGACCGCCGACGTGCTCGCCGCGATCGACGCCGTCACCGTCGACGACGTCCGCCAGATCGCGGGCGGCCTCCTCGAGGTCACGCCGACCCTCGCGGTGATCGGGCCGTTCGACGCCGACCGGGACTTCACCTCCGCCGTCGCTTGAGAGGACCTGCCATGACCACGCGCGTGGGCGTCATCGGTGCACTGGGACGCGTCGGGTCCTCGATCGTCGAGGCCGTGCTGGCGGCGCCCGACCTCGAGCTCGCCGCCGCCATCGACAAGGGTGACTCCCTCGAGACGCTGGTCGGTTCCGGCTGCGAGGTCGTCGTCGACTTCACCCACCCCGAGGCCGTCCTCGGCGACGTCGAGTTCCTCGTGACGCACGGCATCCACGCCGTGGTCGGCACCACCGGTTGGGACGACGACAGGCTCGACCAGGTACGCGGCTGGCTGCAGGCCTCGCCCGCGACAGGTGTCCTCGTGGCACCGAACTTCGCGCTCGGCGCGGTGCTCATGATGCGCTTCGCCGCGCAGGCGGCGCCCTTCTTCGAGTCCGTCGAGATCGTCGAGCTGCACCACCCGGACAAGGTCGACGCCCCGTCGGGTACGGCAGCCTCGACCGCGCGAGCGGTCGCCGAGGCGCGTCGCGCGGCCGGAAGCGCGGCGATGCCCGACGCCACGACGCAGAGCCTCGAGGGCGCTCGAGGCGCCCAGGTCGACGGCGTACCCGTGCACTCGGTTCGCCTGCGCGGTCTCGTCTCGCACCAGGAGGTGCTGCTCGGCGGCACGGGGGAGACCCTGACGATCCGCCACGACAGCCTCAGCGTGTCGTCGTTCGCACCCGGGGTGCTGCTCGGCGTGCGCAACGTCGCCGCCCACCCGGGGCTCACCGTCGGCCTCGACGCCTACCTCGGTCTCGCCTGACCCTCACCCCGCCCGAGAGCGTGTACGTCGCTCAGACGGCCCAGCCGAGGTGGCGGAACGCGGCGGCGGTGGCGGCGGCCACGACCACGACCACGAGGAACGGCGCACGCAGCAGCAGCGCCACGACGGCCGCACCGAGCCCGGCGACCCGCGCGTCGAGCACGAGGTTCTGCCCGACCGCGAAGGTCTGGACCGCCACGAGCGCCATGAGCAGCGCGATCGGCAACGCGTCGGAGACCTCGCGCACGAGCGGCCGTTCGAGGAAGCGTTCCGGCACGGAGTGGCCGCCGAGCTTGGCGGCGTAGCAGCCGACGGTCGCGAGGATCACGGCCCACCAGGTCGCGCTCACGACTCCGCCCTCCGGCGTACGGCGAGGACGCCCGCCGCCACCGCGACGACCGCGGTCAGGAGCACCGGGACACCGGGCCGCAGGAGCGGCGTGAGGACGAGCGCGACGGCGGCAGCGGTGAGGCCGATCGTCCAGCTGCGCCGGTCGCTCAGCCGTGGCCACACGAGAGCGATGAACCCCGCGGGGATCGCGGCGTCGAGACCCCAGATCCTCGGGTCGCCGAGCGCGTTCGCTCCGAGCGCGCCCAGGAGGGTCGCCAGGTTCCAGAACA
Source organism: Candidatus Nanopelagicales bacterium (assembly GCA_017882705.1). Taxonomy (GTDB): domain Bacteria; phylum Actinomycetota; class Actinomycetes; order S36-B12; family CAIYMF01; genus Longivirga. The sequence continues at coordinate 3,937 of JADGOZ010000110.1, forward strand.
CGAAGACCGAGATGCCCGTGGCCCAGAAGGCGAGGCGCGAGGCTCGGCCGCCGTCGTGCTCCACCGAGCGCCCGACGGCCATCGCCGTCGACTCGTCGATCGTGAGCTGGGCTGCGACGAGGCGGCGCAGGCCGTGCACCTTCAGCACCGGTGCCATCGCGAGCGCGTAGAACGCGTTGCGGAACCCGAGCATCACGCTGGTGGCCACCGCCGACGCGAGACCGCCGCCGGCGATGAGGACCCCGACCAGGGCGAACTGCGACCCGCCGGTGAACATGAGCGCCGACAGTAACTGCGTCTGCAGCACGGTGAGCCCGCCCGTCACGGAGATGGCTCCGAACGAGACGCCGTACGCCGCAACGGCGACGCCGACTCCGGCCGCGTTCACGACGATGGCACGACGTTCCTCGTGCCAGTGGGTCTCGCCGTCGGACCCGACGTCCCGAGCGCTCACCGCGGTTCCGGCGGGATGCCGTCGTCCTCGGGGCCGACGTGGTCGGTGAGCCACTCGATGAGCGGAGCCATCGCGCGCCACTGCTTCTGCACGTGCGTGATGGCCTTGCGGGTCGAGACCCAGGCGGGAGTGCCGTCGTGGCGCTCGACCGTGAGGGTCCGGTGGCGGAGCAGCTCGATGCGCGGGTGGTCCTCCGGGACGCCACGCGGGCGGGTCTTCATGACGTCGCCGCCCAGCGTGAGCCCGGTCTTCTCCGCTGCGGCCACGGCCTTCTCGAGCACCACGCCCGCGGCGGAGTCGACGGCGTCGCGATAGCGCGCGACCTGCTTCGGCGACGGCGACCACCAGCCACCCGCGACCATGAGGCCGCTCGCGGACACCTGGACGTAGTAGCCGATGCCGTCCTCGGTCGGGACGTAGGCGCCCTGGTGCACCTTGTAGGGCGTCTTGTCCTTGGAGAAGCGGACGTCGTTGTAGGGACGGAACATCCGACCCTCGCCGAACTCCTCGGCGAGGTCGGCGATGAGGTCCTCCACGGGACCGCGCACCGCGGTGTCGTAGGTGGCCTTGTGCGCCGTCCACCAGGCCTTCGTGTTCTCCGCGGCCAGCGCCTCGTAGAACTCGAACGCCTCGACCGGGATGCCCTGGAACCGTGCCGCCATGCCGGGAGCCTAGGGGAGGGGCGTGGCACGCGGTCAGTCGATGCGGGCCGACCACCGCACCTGGCGCAGGGCGGCAGCGCCCGGCCCGCCGTCGAGCGTGCGGCTCGCACCGTCGGCGGCCAGGCCCGCCGAGGCGAGGAACGCCATGCGGGGGTCGTCGCCGACCGCGACCCACACGAGCAGCTCGCCGCCGCCGGTCTCCCGCAGCGAGTCGACGGCCGCGCTCAGCAGCCGCGAGCCGTGGCCGTGCCGCACGCGGTCCCCACGCACGACGAGGTCGACGATCTCACCGCTCTGCCCGTCGGAGTCCGGGTCCCGTGAGGGGGCGACCACGACGTAGCCCACCACCTCGTCGGACTCGAGCGCGGCCAGGACGACGTGCCGCATGCTCGGCGGTGCGGACACGGCGTCACGCCAGTCGGCCGCGACCTCGTCGACCGTCACGGCCTCCAGCGTCTCCGCGGGCAGGAGGTCGGCGGGCTGGGTCCGCCAGGAGGCGAGCGTGAGAGCGGCCATCGCCTCGGCGTCGGCCGGGCGGGCACGGCGTACCGAGGCGTCGGGCGCGGGCATCACGGGGAAGGGGAGGTCGCTCATGGAGCCATACTCGCGGGTAACGTCGCCTTCGTGAGAATCACGGTCGTCGGCGCCGGTGCGTGGGGGCTCCCCGCTGCCGCAGAGCTGGCCCGACGCGGGCACGACGTCACCCTCCTCGACCGGCACGGTCCCGCGTCCCAGCTCATGTCGAGCTCGGGCCCGACGCGGCTGTGGCGGGTCAGCCACCCCGACCGGCTTCGAGTGCGCCTCGCGCTGCGCTCGGTCGAGGCGTGGGAGCGGCTCGAGGCGGCCAGCGGCATCACGGCGATCCTCCGTCGCGGACTGCTGTGGCGCGACGACGTGACGGCGCAGTCCGTCGCGGACGCGCTGGGAGCCGAGGGCGTGGCGCACACGGTGGTGGAGCCGCACGACGTCAGGCGCTTCTTCCCCGGGCTGCGGCCCGACGGCCGGGTCGGCATCTGGCAGGAGACCGCTGGCCCCGTGCTGGCACGTGCTGCGCTCGACGCGCAGGCCGGGCTGTTCGCGATGGCGCGCGGCAACAGCGTGGTGGGCCCGGTCATCCGCGAGGTCGACGTCTCGGAGGACGAGGTCGTCCTGCGCGCCGAGGACGGCCGTGAGTTCCGTGCCGACGGTGTGGTGCTGGCACCGGGACCCGGGGCCGGCGCCCTGTTCGACGCCCTGGGCGTCGACGTGCAGTTCCGCCCGGTCCTCGAGCAGGTGTGCCACGTCGGCCACGCGCCGGACACCGACGCGATGCCGTGCCTGTACGACGGCCCGCTCGGCGACGAGCCGGGGATGTACGCCATGGCCACGCCGGGCCGCGGCTACAAGCTCGGGATCGACTCCCCGATCCGGGAGTGGCACGAGGACGACCGCGACCGCGTTCCGGTGCCCGAGGTCTCGGCCACGATCTCGGCGCGGGTCGTCCGGAACTTCACCCACCTCGACCCGACCGTGCTCGACGCCCAGGTGTGCTCCTGGACCGAGTCGCCGGACGGGCGCTTCGTCATCGACCGCATCGCGGGGGGTCGCGTCGTGCTGGCGGCCGGCGACTCGGGGGAGGGCTTCAAGTTCAGCGCGCTCATGGGCCTCGTCCTGGCCGACCTCGCGGAGGGGCTGCCCGTCGACCCGGACATCGCGCCCTTCGGCCTCGCCCGCTTCGCGGCAGACGGCGCGCTCCACGGCCCCCACGTCCTCGGCCGCTAGCAGGACCGCGGCAGCGACGTTGTCAGGCCGCGGGTCGCGCCAGCTCGTGCCGCTCCGCGGCGAGACGGTCGGGGAACGGCAGTGCTGCGGAGCCGGGCACGGCGGGGTCGTCCAGGCCGCGCAGCGCCGGCAGGAACGCCGTCGCCACCGACACGACGAGCAGCAGCGCGGTGAACAGGACGAACACCGCCTGTGCTCCCCACGCCTCGACGAGCGGACCGGCGACGAGATAGCCGAGCGGCCCGGCGGCGTAGGCGGCTGATCCCATGACCCCGACGACGCGACCGCGCAGCGCCTCGGGCGTGCGGTTCTGCATCGCGAGGTTCGTGATCGGGTTCACCGCGCCGAAGAACACGCCGGTCAGGACGCCGAGCACGAGCATCACGGGGTAGGGCGGCAGGAAGGCCATGGCGAGCACGGGGATCGCGCAGCCCACGAGCGCCACCACGAACGCGGGACGACGGCGCAGCCGCGGCCCGAGCCAGGTGTAGCCGAGGGCGCCGATGACGCCGCCGGCGCTCATCGCCGTCACGAGGAAGCCGAGGCGCTCGGGCTGGTCGAGGGCGTTGAACAGCACGGGCAGCACGACGCCCTCGACCGGCAGCCACACGCCGACGAGCAACGCGGTGAGGATCGCTACGGCGCGAAGCACGCGGTCCTCCCACAGGAACGCGAGACCCACTCGGGTGGAGCGCCACATGCCGTGCGGGCGCTCCGACCGCGCGGGCCGTGCGCTCGCCGGCATACGGGTCACGGCCATCAGCGCCGCCGACATCGCGAACGCGACCGACGTCGCCCAGAACGTCGCGGTCGAGCCGACGACGCCGATGAGCACGCCGCCGATGCCGGGGCCGACGAGGAAGGCGACGGAGTACGACGTCTCGTGGACGCCGTTCGCGCGCTCGAGGGAGAGACCCGCGCTGCGCGACGCCGCCGGCAGCATCGTCTCGCGCGCGGTGAGACCGGCCGGGTCGAAGACCGCGCCGAGCGCGGCGACGAGGAGCAGCAGGCCGAAGCCGAGACCGACCGTGGCGGCCAGCACCGGGACGAGCAGCACGCTCAGCATCGACAGCACGTCGCTGGTGATCGCGACTGCTCGCCGGCCGAGCACGTCGACCACGGCGCCGGCGAACAGCATCGAGGCCAGCAGCGGCAGCGCCGTCACGGCGGCGATGGTCGCCGTGGCGCGGGCGTCGCCCGTGGTCTGCAGGACGAGCCACGGGAACGCCACCATCGTGATGCCGTTGGCGGTGCCGGAGAGGATCGCCGTCGCCTCGAGGACGACGAACGGGCGCGCGGAGCGCATGGTCAGACCTGTCTCGTCGGGGGTGTGATGCCGGCGAGGGTGAGCGTCACGACGTGACGCGTCGCGGTGGCCGGCGCGACGCGACCGTCGCGTACGCCGTTCCACACGCCGAGCAGGATGCCGGTGAACGCCTCGACGACCACCTCGGCCGGGATGTCGCCGCGGATGTCGCCCTCGAGCTGCCCGCGCTGGACGAGCGAGTCGAGCGAGGCCGTGACCGACCACCACGCGTCGCGCATCTGCGGCAGGTCCCAGACCTCGGGACCGCTGTCGAGGAACGCCAGCTCGTCGGAGAGGGGGAGCACCTCCTCGACCACGCGCGCGAGCACCTCGGTGGCGGGACCGTCGTCGAGCCGCGCGGCCGTCAGCGCTCCGGTGAGCCGGTCGACGGCCTCGAGCGCGAGCGCGGTGAGCAGGTCGCCGCGGGTCGGGAACACCCGGTGGACCGTGGTGCGGCCCACGCCGGCCGCGGCGGCGATCTCGGCGAGAGAGGCGCCGGAGTCGGTGGCGAGCAGGGCCGCGGCGGCCCGCAGCACGACCTCGCGCACCGGCTCGGCGGGCTGCGGCGTCGTGGACAGGGACCGTACCGAACCACTCATGTGCCTATTGGAACACAGATGTTCCATGCGGGCAAGTACGGTTCCACGGAAGGGCACCGCGATTCGGTGGGCGCGGTGGTCTAGGTTCGGCTCCGTGACCGAGACCGACGCCCCCGTGATCACCTTCCGCAGCGACGTCACCGTCGAGCTGGTGAAGTCGTCCGCCTCCGACGCCGACGTGCTGTTCGCCGCACGGGTGTCGACCAAGGGCGAGCAGTCGCTCGACGACGTCGACTCCGACGCCTCGCGCTCGTCCGGCCTCATCAACTACCTCATGCGCGACCGCCACGGCAGTCCGTTCGAGCACACGTCGTTCACCTTCTTCGTCCGCGCCCCGATCTTCATGTGGCGCGAGCACATGCGGCACCGGATCGCGTCCTACAACGAGGAGAGCGGGCGCTACCGCGAGCTCGAGCCGGTCTTCTACGTCCCGGGCCCCGAGCGCAACCTCGTGCAGGAGGGCAAGCCCGGTGCCTACGACTTCGTTCCCGGCACGCCGGAGCAGCACTCCCTCGTCGACTCCGAGGTGCGCACGAGCTGCGAGCAGGCCTACGCCGCCTACCAGGCGATGCTCGCCGCGGGCGTGGCCCGCGAGGTGGCCCGCATCGTCCTGCCCGTGACGATCTACTCCTCGGCGTACGTCACGATGAACGCGCGCGCCCTGATGAACTTCCTGTCGCTGCGCACCAAGCGCGAGGGCTCGCACTTCCCGTCCTTCCCGCAGCGCGAGATCGAGATGGTGGCCGAGCTCTACGAGCGTGAGTTCGAGCGGCTCATGCCGCTGACCTACGCCGCGTTCCAGTCCAACGGGCGCGTGGCACCCTGACCGGCGCCGCGCGGTAGCCTGAAGGCCATGCCTCCGACGTCCACCCCTCAGCGGCCGTTCGGCCGGATGCTGACCGCGATGGTCACGCCGTTCCACGCCGACGGCACCCTCGACGACGCCGCGGCCGCCGCGCTCGCGGTCGAGCTCGTCGACCTCGGCAACGACGGTCTCGTGGTCAACGGCACCACCGGCGAGTCGCCGACCACCACCGATGATGAGAAGGACCGCGTGCTGCGCGCCGTCCTCGACGCCGTGGGCGACCGTGCGTTCGTCGTGGCCGGGGTCGGCACGAACGACACCCGCCACACGATCGAGCTGGCGAAGCAGGCCGAGAAGTCCGGCGCGCACGGCCTGCTGGTCGTGACGCCGTACTACAACAAGCCCCCGCAGGACGGCCTGCGCGCGCACTTCACCGCGGTCGCCGACTCCACCGGGCTTCCCAACATGCTCTATGACATCCCGGGCCGCTCGGGGGTGCCGATCGC
>JADGOZ010000111.1 GCA_017882705.1 Candidatus Nanopelagicales bacterium
GAGCCCCCCGGGCACCGAGTCAGGCGCCGGCACCCCGGACACAGGCTTGGCCAGCATCGGCGACACCGGAGGCACGACAGGAAGGTCCATCCGCACATCCTGCCGAGGTTTGCCGTAGCGGGGGCCCCACGTCGCAGATGAAGGACGCCTACGTTGCATAGAGAGCAACAAACTCCGCCTTCACCGAGCGACTGCGATGAATGCGTCCTTCATGGCGATTCGTGGCTGGGGAGCATCCGAGCATGCGTCGGTACGTCGAGGGGCAGCGTCTCTACTTCCGCACGTGCGACCCCCGGGCGCGGGCCGACGTCGTCGTCGACAACAGCGACGTCGACGACCCACGGATCGTGCCGCGTCAGGCGCGGCGGTAGCTCAGGAAGAGGGCGCCATCCTCCTCGAGCAGGTGGTGCAGGGTGAGCGCGCGCGGCGCTCCGGGCAACGGGTCGCCGGCGAGGATCCGCAGGATCTGCGTGCCGGAGTCGTAGCTCCCGCCGGCCAGGACCGGGGTGACCGACAGCAGGAGCTCGTCGAGCAGGTCGGCGGCGACCAGGTCGGCGAGCAGGTGCGGGCCGCCCTCGGCGTGGATGCGCGCCAGCCCCGTCGCGCGCAGGCGGTCGACGGCAACGGCGAGGTCGACGTCGTCCTCGCCGGCGAGCAGGACCTCGGCGACGTCGGACACGCGCGCGCGGCGAACCGGGTCGGAGGCCTCGTGCGTGATGACGACCACGCGACCGGTCGGCTGGGAGAACAGGTCCGTCTCGAGGTCGAGCTCGAGCGAGCGGCTCACGATCGCGATGACGGGTATGTCGGTCTGCCCTGCGGCGCGTCGCCGCTCGAGCAGCTCCGGCCGGACGCGTACGGGCCGGTAGACCTCCGTGCGGACGGTCCCGGCGCCGGCGAGGACGACGTCGGCAAGCCCGCGCAGGCGTCCGAAGACGCGTTGGTCGGCGTCGCTCGAGATCCCGTTCGACAGCCCGTCGGGCGCTCGGGCCGCGCCGTCGACCGTCGAGACCATGTTGGCGCGCAGCCAGGGCCGCATCTGCGGCTCGTCGGGCCACGCGTAGGCGCGGTCGAGGTCGGCGTCCGTGAGGTCGTCGACCGCGGTCGGCAGCAGCATCCGCATGCGGTCAGACCCGGGGTCTCGCTGTGGCGCTGAAGATGGCCACGATGACGGCGCCGATGAGGATCTGCAGGGCGAAGATCAGCCAGAAGTTCCAGTGCTGCGCGTTGCCGATCGCCGCCCCGACCGCCGCCGCGATGATGCCGACGATCACCGTGAGCAGGCAGCCGATCGGTTGGCTGTTCGGCACCACGATGCGGGCGACAGCCCCGATGATGAGACCGACGAAGATTGCTGAGAAGAAGCCGCTGAACTCCATGCGGCCATCCTGACCTATCGGAGGTTCGGCGTGGGCAAGGGCTCGGCGATTACGCCGCAGGACGTGGCCGAAGCCCTCCGGTTCCGGGCGGACTCCGTGCTCTCGGGGATCGACCCGGACGGCACCGGCCTGGCGTCGGGCGACCGGGAGCGCGCCGTGTCGACCACCGCCGGGCTCGTCGCGGAGCTCAGCGAGGCTCAGGAGCGTCTGTACGCCGAGGGTGTCGGCGGCGGTCACCGGTCGTTGCTCCTCCTGCTCCAGGGCATGGACACCTCCGGCAAGGACGGCACCGTCCGTCGCGTCGTCGGCGCCATGAACCCTGCCGGTGTCGCCATCACCTCGTTCAAGAAGCCGACGGCGGAGGAGCTGCAGCACGACTTCCTGTGGCGGATCGAGAACGCACTGCCGAGGCCGGGCGACGTGACGGTGTTCAACCGCTCGCACTACGAGGACGTGCTCGTCGTGCGCGTGCACGACCTCGTGCCGGAGTCGGAGTGGTCCACGCGCTACGACCGGATCAACGAGTTCGAGCGCCGCACGGTCGACGCCGGCACGCACGTCGTGAAGGTGATGCTGCACATCTCGAAGGAGGAGCAGAAGCAGCGCCTCGCAGAGCGTCTGGCCGATCCGACCAAGTACTGGAAGTACAACGTCGGCGACCTGACGGAGCGCGCGTTCTGGGACGACTACCAGGCCGCCTACCAGGACGCGCTGGCCCGCTGCAGCACCGACGCGGCCCCCTGGTACGTCGTCCCCGCGAACCACAAGTGGTATCGCGACTGGCTCGTCGCGAACCTGCTCGTGACCGCGATGCGGGACCTGAACCCGGTGTTCCCGCCCGCCGACTTCGACGTGGCCGAGCAGCGCCGACTCGTCGCGGCCCTGGACTGAGCCCTACGCCGTGCCCTCGGAGCGCACGACGCGGACGGTGTCCCCAGGACGTACGTCACCTCCGCGCACGACGCGCGTGTTGATTCCGCGCAGCCGCAGGGACCGACCATCTGGCGTGGCCGTCAGCCGGAGCGCTTCGACGCCGAAGCGCTCCTTGAACTGGGCGCACCCGGTGTGGGGCGCAGCGGTCACCTCGAGCCGCGCGTCGCCGATCTCGAGGAGCGTGCCGGTCGGCAGGTTCTCGGTGGAGAGGTCGAGGTCGACGTAGAGCTGGTCGCCCGCGAGCGGCCAGCGCTCGCGGGTGGTCGCCACGAGGTCGACGGCTCGGGAGTTCATCACCGTGACCTGCGCCTCGGGGTTCGGTCCGCCGTCCGTCGTGCGGCTGCTGCCGCGTTCGATCCAGGTGTCACCGACCACGCCCAGCTCGAGGTCGAGGGTCGCCGCCTCGAGCACCCGTCGCTGGCACGTGCCCGGCCGCACGACGACGAGCTCGAGCACTCCCGCGTCACGGGGCGACTCGCGCACGCCGTCGACGCCGGCGAGCAGCTCCTCGGGCGTGCGGTGGAACGGCGTGTGCTCGGAGGTCTCGGAGTCAGCGGTCACGCCGAGATCCCCTATCGGCGTCCGCCATGGCGGCCAGCGCGTTTCACCTGCTGGACGAGCGTGTCGGACCGGAGGGGGTCAGATCGAGACGGGTACCCGGTCCCAGCCCCGCAGGACGAACGTGTCGCGCTGCACCGCGGCGGCGGCGGCCACGATCTGCGGGAAGCGCTCCGCCAGCATCGGCACGGACTGTTGCATCTCGAGCCGTGCGAGCGGGGCGCCGAGGCAGAAGTGGATGCCGGCGCCGAAGGCGATGTGCGGGTTCGGGTCGCGGCCCACGTCGAACGTGTCGGCGTCGTCGAACACCTCGGGGTCGCGGTTGGCGGACCCGAGCAGCGCGGCGATCTTCTGGCCCTCGAGAACCGTGGCCCCGTTGACCTCGACGTCGCGCGTCGCCGTCCGCTCGAACAGCTGCGAGGGCGTGTCGTAGCGGAGCATCTCCTCGACCGCGGTCGGTGCCGTGCCCCACGGGTCGTCGACGATGCGCTGCCACTGGTCGCGTCGCTCGAGGAGAGCGACCATGCCGTTGCCCATCCCGTTCACCGTGGCCTCGTGGCCTGCGTTGAGCAGGAGCACCACGGTCGCGGCGAGCTCGCGCTCGGTGAGCCGCTCGCCCTCCGCCTCGACCTCGGCAAGGTGCGTGATCAGGTCGTCGCCAGGATCGGTGCGCCGCACCCTCACCAGCTCGTCGATGTAGGAGGCGAACTCGCGACAGGCGACCTCGGCCCGGCGGTTGTCCTCGTCCGCGCGGTCGTACTCGTACATCCTCACGATCGCCTGCGACCACGGGCGCAGCAGCGGCACGTCGGACTCGGGGAACCCGAGCAGGTCGGCGATCACGAGGACGGGGAGCGGCTCGGCGTAGTCGGCGATCACGTCGAACGTGCCGGTGTCGCGGGCCTTCTGCTCGCAGTCGTCGAGGAGCGCGGCGCAGAGCTGCTGGATGCGCGGGCGCCGCGTCTCGATGTGCCCCCGTGCGAACGCTTTGGCGACCAGCTGCTTGAGGCGGGTGTGCTTCGGCGGCTCGTTCTCCAGCAGTGCGTCCTCGTGCAGCCAGTTGAACGTCTCCCAGACGTCCTCGGGCTCGCGCGCCCGGAAGATGCGCCCGAGCCTGCGGTCGCGGAGAACCGCGTTGGCGTCGTCGTAGCGGAACGCGAGCCACATGCCGAGCCCGTCGTCCCACACCGGGCGACCCGCCGCGCGCATGCGCGTGAACGCGGGATAGGGGTCCCGCACGGTGCTCGGGTCGGAGATCGAGAAGGCCGCGTCGGTCATGCCGCCGACCTTAGTGCGGGCGTCGGAGCGTCAGGCGCCGGTGGTCTCACCGCGCAACCACGCGATCGCGTCGGTCGCGGAGTAGCCGTCCGGGTGCGTGGCGAGCAGCGCGCGTGCACCGTCGAGGTCGTCGCCGAGGGTCACGATGGGCGGCTCCTCGGTGCCGTCCTTGCGCACCTGGGGCAGCCCTGCGCTGGCGACCAGCGCGTTGCACAGGCAGGCTCGACCGGCGATCTCGTCGTCGGCGCCGCCCTTGCGGGTGAACATGTGGTCCGGCTCCGAGGCGCAGCGGTAGTCGAGCCTGCCGTCGGCGCGGCGGAACGGCGTGCGCAGGTGTCCGAGGTCGCAGACCTTGGGGCGCTCGGCGCGCAGCCCGAGGTCGGACAGCGTGCCCGGCAGCTGCGCCACCTTGAACGGGAACCCGGTGGGCGAGGCCAGCGGGTCGGTCCGCGTCGTGAGGGTGCCGTCGATGAGCGACGTACGCAGCCGTTCGCGGATGTCCGGGCGGAAGCCGGAGTCCTCGCTCATCGCGAACAGCGTCCCGACCTGGATGCCGGCCGCGCCGAGGCTGAGCGCCTCCTGCAGCCGCGCAGGTGCACCCCACGACCCGGCGAGCCAGAACGGCAGGCCCAGGTCTGCGAACTTCGCCGGGTCGATGACGTCGCGGGGGCCGTAGACGGGCTGGCCGTCGTCGTCGAGCACGAGCTTGCCGCGGGGCGGGGCGTTGTGGCCGCCCGCGGTCGGCGCCTCGACGACGAAGCCGTCGGGCCGCGTCACCTCGTCGCGGGCGAGGTACTGCGCGAGGACGTGGTTCGCGACGATCGCGAGGAAGGTGGGCCGGTGCAGCGGTTCCAGCTCGGCACCGCCCATGACCTCGCGCGGGTCGATGGTCACCGCCCACGTCTCGTCCGGCAGCGACTCGGCGACGTCGACGGGGAGCGAGGCGACCTCGTGCGCGGCGAGCTGGTCGAGCAGGTGCGGGATGTGCGCCGGGATGCCTGCGCCCATGAGCACGTAGTCGACGCCGGCGAGCATGGCGCCGTACGCCGTCCACGGGGTGGGACTCTGGATCTTCTCGAGGAAGTTCACGCCGACGGGGCCGTCATGGCCCTCCTTCGCGAGCCACACCTCGGCGAAGTTGGCGACGACCTGGAGGCGCTGCGCGCGCAGCGTCTCGGTGAGCGACGGCCGGGGGATCGCGATGTAGGGCTGCCCCGGCTCCCGGCCGCCCTCGACGAAGTAGTGGTCGAGGATCTCCCGGGCGACCTCGGGGACCGGGAACGCGGCGAGGGCACGGCGCAGGTCGCCGTCGGCGTCACCGTCCTGCAGCCGGCGGGCGACGACGATGTCGAGCCCGGTGCCGGAGACGACGCCGAGCGCGCCCGCGCGCGCGACCTTGTGGGCGAGCTTCCACGAGGACACCGCGACGCCCATGCCGCCCTGGATGATCTGCGGGAGTCGGGCGTCGGTCATGAGCGGCTCCTGGTGGGTCGTCGGACGAAACCGACACCTACGTTAGCGTAGGTTCCGTCGACTTCGGAACGTCTCGCGGTGAGCGACGTCGCGGAGCGGCCGGCTAGCACGGGGGAACAAGTGACGGGCAAGAACACGCCACCACCTGATGACATTCGCCGATCCCCGTCCGGGCGGATCTCGCAGTGGGTATAGGTCATCTGGTTCCCGTCATCGCCCCGTGCTGGTCGCCCGAGCATCCCATGCGGCGACTTGCCGCCTCAGCGGAGTCCCGGCGCACACTCAAGAGCCGCAGCCAGGCTCCGATACGGCTACGACC
>JADGOZ010000112.1 GCA_017882705.1 Candidatus Nanopelagicales bacterium
CAGCTCCAGGAAGCGGCCGTCATACTGCTTCAGGATAGTGTTCTTGGTCGACAGATAAAGCGGATAGCCGCGGCTGAGCGCGAAATGCATCGAGGCGCGCGCGAAGTCGCGGATCGAGTCGTCGAGGTTGTACATCGTCATGGCGACACCGCCCGAGGGGTAGTCGAAGACGTCGATGTCGATCGGCTCGCCGCCGTCGTCCGGGACGAACTTGATCGAGAGCTTGCCCGCACCCGGGACGACGAAGTCGGTCGCGCGGTACTGGTCGCCGAAGGCGTGGCGGCCGATGATGATCGGCTTGGTCCAGCCCGGCACGAGACGCGGGATGTTGGAGATGACGATCGGCTCGCGGAAGATGACGCCGCCGAGGATGTTACGGATCGTGCCGTTCGGCGACTTCCACATCTTCTTCAGGCCGAACTCCTCGACGCGCGCCTCGTCCGGCGTGATCGTCGCGCACTTCACGCCGACCCCGAACTCCTTGATGGCGTTGGCCGAGTCGATCGTCACCTGGTCGTCGGTGGCGTCGCGGTTCTCGATCGACAGGTCGTAGTACTTCAGGTCGACGTCGAGGTAGGGGAGGATCAGCTTGTCCTTGATGAACTGCCAGATGATCCTCGTCATCTCGTCGCCGTCGAGCTCGACGACCGGGTTGACGACCTTGATCTTCGCCACGGTTTCTCCTGTGTCTTGGGGGGTCGGTCGAGCGGGGCTAGATGAGGCCGAGCTCGGTGACGGCGTTGCGCTCGTCGACCAGTTCCGCCACGGACGCGTCGATCCTCGAGCGCGAGAAGTCGCTGATGTCGAGGCCCTGGACGATCTCCCACTCGCCGCCGGAGGACGTGACCGGGAACGACGAGATGATGCCCTCGGGCACGCCGTAGGAGCCATCGGACACGATCGCCGCGGAGACCCAGTCACCCTCGGGTGTGCCGTTGACCCAGGAGTAGACGTGGTCGATGGCGGCGTTGGCGGCCGAGGCCGCCGACGACGAGCCGCGCGCCTCGATGATCGCCGCACCGCGCTTGGCCACGGTGGGGATGAAGTCGTTCTCGAGCCAGGCCTGGTCGTCGACGACCTCGGCGGCGTTCTGGCCGTTGATCTGCGCGTGGAAGATGTCGGGGTACTGCGTCGCGGAGTGGTTGCCCCAGATCGTCAGCTTCGTGATGTCGTTGACGGTGACGCCTGCCTTCTTGGCCAGCTGCGACTTCGCGCGGTTGTGGTCGAGGCGGGTCATGGCGGTGAAACGGCTCTTCGGCACGTCGGGCGCGTGCGAGGCGGCGATGAGGGCGTTGGTGTTCGCGGGGTTGCCCACCACGAGCACGCGGATGTCGTCCGCGGCGCCGGCGTTGATGGCCTCGCCCTGCGGCTTGAAGATGCCGCCGTTGGCGGAGAGCAGGTCGCCGCGCTCCATGCCCGCGGTGCGCGGACGCGCGCCGACGAGGAGAGCGACATTGGCGCCGTCGAAGGCCACGCGGGCGTCGTCGGTGATGTCGATGCCGGCGAGCAGCGGGAACGCGCAGTCGTCGAGCTCCATCGCCGTGCCCTCGGCAGCCTTGAGCGCCGGCGTGATCTCGAGGAGGCGCAGGCGCACCGGGACGTCGGTCCCGAGCAGGTGACCGGACGCGATGCGGAACAGCAGGGCGTAACCGATCTGGCCGGCCGCGCCGGTGACGGTGACGGTGACGGGGGTACGGGCCATGGGGCGCTCTCCTTGTCGTCAGCGCAGGGGCTACCTGGACCCGGCGCCGGATGGATATCTCGTCGTCAAGACATCTGGGCTCACGCTATCGCCCGCCGGAGATCAGTTGCTCGGCGGGGGCACCCAGAGTGCCAGGAGGCTCGTCGCCACGGCGAGGAACGCCAGGACCGCGACGTCGACCGCCTTGGACCGCACGGCGAGCATGCCCGCCTCCGAGCTCGGGAGCAGCAGCCGCAGGAAGAGCGCAAGGGCTACGCCAAAGGACAGCACGACGGTCCCGCGCCGGAAGTGACCACCCGCCACGACGAGCAGGCCGACGACGACCACGGACAGCGCGGCCGTGATGGGCCACTCCTGCCGCAGCCGGGTCAGCACGGTCAGACCAGTCCGGCGGCGCGCTCGGCGGACTCCACGACGTTGGCGAGCAGCATCGCGCGGGTCATCGGTCCGGTGCCGCCCGGCATCGGCGCGAGGTAGGCCGCCACCTCGCGGACATCGGGGTGGACGTCGCCCACGAGACCGGCGTCGGTGCGGGTGATGCCGACGTCGAGAACGGCAGCGCCGGGCTTGACCATGTCGGGCGTGAGCAGGTGCGCGACCCCCGCGGCCGCGACCACGATGTCCGCCGCGCGGGTGTGCGCGGCGAGGTCGCGGGTACCGGTGTGGCAGAGGGTGACGGTCGCGTTCTCGCTCTTGCGGGTGAGCAGCAGCCCGAGCGGTCGGCCGACCGTCACGCCTCGGCCGATGACCGTCACCTCGGCGCCGGCGATGGGGACGTCGTAGCGGCGGAGCAGCTCGACGATGCCGCGCGGGGTGCACGGCAGCGGAGCGGCGATGCCGAGGACGAGGCGGCCGAGGTTGGTGGGGTGCAGTCCGTCGGCGTCCTTGTCGGGGTCGATCGACTCGAGCGCACGGCTCTCGTCGAGGCCCTTCGGCAGCGGGAGCTGGACGATGTAGCCGGTGCAGGTGGGGTCGGCGTTGAGCTCGGCGATCGCGGCATCGACCTGCGCCTGCGAGGCGTCGGCCGGGAGGTCCACCCGGTGCGACGTGATGCCGACCTCGGCGCAGTCGCGGTGCTTGCCCGCGACGTAGGAGTGGCTGCCAGGGTCGTCGCCGACGAGGACCGTCCCGAGCCCGGGAGTGACGCCGAGCTCGCGGAGCCGCGCGACGCGCACCGCGAGCTCGGACTTGATCGCGGCCGCCGTGGCCTTGCCGTCGAGGATCGTCGCTTTCACGTGCTGGATCCTCTCACGGCCCTACGGGCCCTCAGTCGCGGTAGTGCGCGATGCGACCGGCGACGACCGTGAGGTGCACAGGGAGGTCGGTGACGTCCTCGGGCGCCACCTCGACGATGTCGTCGCCCCACGCCACCAGGTCCGCGGGCGCGCCGACACGCAGCACTCCCCCCTCGCCGCCGTCGACGCGCGCGGCGTTGGCGGTGTAGCCGGTCAGCGTCTCGAGACCGGTGAGCGCCCGGCTCGTGCCGAGCGGCCGGTGGTCCTCGACGTCGGGGGCGTAGCGCCGCTGCGCGGCGAAGAAACCGAGGCGCGGGTCGTACGGCGCGACCGGCCAGTCCGACCCGAGCACGACGTTGGCGCCCGACCCGTACATATCGCCCGACGGCATCGTGTGCGCGCAGCGATGGATGCCGAGACGCTCGGACCACGGGTCGCTGTGGTCGGCCGTGAGCCAGCGCAGGTGGATCGGTTGCATCGACGCGCTCACCGCCTCGCTGCGGAAGCGCGCGAGCAGCTCGGGACCGGCCGTCTCGATGTGCTCGATGCGGTGCCGGCCAGCGCTGCCTCCGGCCGCGGTGTACGCGTCGAGCACCTCGCGGATGGCGCGGTCGCCGATCGCGTGCGTGGCGATGTGGAAGCCGGCGTCGTGGAACTGCTTGATGGTGCGGCGGAAGTGCCCGGTGTCGGGCCACATCGGGTCGTTCCCGTCGCCGCGGGTGTCGGGCTCCTCGAGCCACGCCGTGCCGGTGTCGATGACGCCGTCGACCATGAACTTCACCGAGTTCGCGGTCCACGTCGCGCCGGCGAGGTCACGACGACGGATGATCTCGGCGAGCGCCTCGGGGCTGTCGCTCGGGTCGACCCACTGGTGGAAGCGGACGCGGAGGTTGAGCAGGCCGGCGGCCTCGAGAGCGACGAAGGCGTCGGCCGTCTCCTGGCCGCCGTCCATCTGGTGGATACCGGTGATGCCCAAGGCGTTCTGCGCTCGGATCGCGTCCGCGACCCAGCCGAGCACCTGCTCCTGGGTCGCCACCGGCACCGTGTCCCACACCGTCTTGATGGCGGCCATCTCGCGCAGCTCGCCGGTGGGCTCGCCGCGGTCGTCGACGACGATGAACGAGCCGTCCTCGAACTCGCGCGAGCCGGTGACGCCCGACATCTGCAGCGCGATCCCGTTGACGAGGCCCGTGTGCATGTCCAGCGTGTGGATCAGCATCGGCCCAGGTCCGGCCGCCTCGTCGATGAGGTCGTGGTGGTACTCCGCGCCCTCGAGCGCGGCGTACTCGAACGCGAAGCCGGTGATCCAGGCGTCCGGCCCGACCCGCTCGCGCTCGGCGCGCAGCAGCTCGCGCACCGACGCGACGGTCGAGACGCGGTCGAAGTTGATGCCCTGCGACACCTGGGCGCCCATGAGCAGGTGCTGGTGCCCGTCGGTGAGCCCTGGTGTGACGTGCCAGCCCGCGCCCGACAGCAGGGTCGTGCCGGCGTCGCAGGCCGCGCGCACCTCGGCGGTGTCGCCGACCGCCACGATCACGCCGTCCTCGACCGCGATCGCGGAGGCGAAGGGACGGTTCGGGTCCAGCGTGCGGATGCGGGTGTCGACGAGGGCGAGCTCGGGGGCCACGGGTCCTCCAGAGTGGGTCTGCGTGGCGTCACCGTAACGACCGCTCCCAAGTTCGGCAACGGTCCTGTCAAGGCTATTGACGGGGACCACGGTGGCACCTACCTTCTCCCACACCTAGCCAGGCGGGAGACGTCGTTGACCGACCTTCACTACCTCAGCGCCACCGAGGTCCTGCGCGCCTTCCGCGCCCGCGAGCTGTCGCCGCTCGAGGCCCTCGACGCGGTCTCGGCCCGCGCCGACGCCGTCGAGCCCACCGTGAACTGCCTGCTCGAGCGCGACCACGAGGGCGTGCGCGCCGCCGCCGAGGCGGCCACCGAGCGCTACGCCCGCGGCGAGGCCACCGGTGCACTCGAGGGCCTCCCGGTCGCGCTCAAGGAGGAGCAGCCGATCGCCGGTCGCGCGCTGCGCTTCGGATCGCTGCTCACCGAGGGCCACGTCTCCCCCGACACCCACCCCGTGCCCGAGCGGGTCTACGCCGCCGGCGCCGTGGTCCACGCGCGGACGACGACTCCCGAGTTCTCGTGCGCGGCCTACACCCACTCGACGCTGTGGGGCATCACCCGCAACCCGTGGAACCCGGACTACACGCCGGGCGGCTCGTCCGGCGGCTCCGGCGCGGCGCTCGCCTCGGGCACGGCGTACCTCGCCAGCGGCTCGGACATCGGCGGCTCGATCCGCATCCCGGCCTCGTTCTGCGGCGTCGTGGGCTTCAAGGCGCCGTACGGCCGCGTGCCCGCGATGCCGCCGTTCAACCTCGACACCTACTGCCACGACGGCGCGATGGGCCGCACCGTCGCCGACGTCGCCCTGTTTCACAACGTGATCCAGGGACAGCACCCGTTCGACCACGTGTCCCTGCCCGCGCTGCCGATCCCCGACGAGCTCGGCGACGTACGCGGCCTGCGCGTCGCGCTCGCCGTCACGATCGGCGACTTCCCGGTGGAGCCGGAGGTCGAGGCGAACACCCGTCGCTTCGCCGAGGCGCTGCGCACGGCCGGCGCGATCGTCGACGAGGTGAGGATCGACCTGTCCCGTGACGACCTGTTCCGCGCGGCGCTCGTGCACTTCGGCGCCATCATGGGCCCGTCGATGGCGGAGATCGCCGACCCGGCCGACCCGCTCTTCGAGAACTACACGCGGCAGTTCCTGCAGCTCTCCAGCGAGGAGTTCGCCCGGACCGGCACCTACGCCGGCCTCGCGGGCGAGTCGGTCGTGCACCGCGCGCTCGCCGAGGTCTTCGTCGACCACGACGCGCTCGTCTGCCCGACCGTCGGCGGCTTCGGCTTCCGGGCCGGCGAGGAGTACCTCGACGGCATCGACGTCGCCGGCACGCACCTCGACTTCTACCTGCTCGCATGCCTGACGCCGGTGTTCAACGTCGCCAGCCGTCACCCGGTGCTCAACGTGCCGTCGGGCCTCGCTCCCAACGGCGTCCCCACGGGCGTGCAGGTCGTCGCCCGCGCCTACGACGACGTCACCGCGTTCCACGTCGGTGCCGCCGCCGAGCGCGAGCTCGGGATCTGGAACGACCCCAGCTGGCGCCCGACACTGAAACACCCCTGACACACCCGTTCTGACAGGCTCCGAGCCCACCGTCCCCACCGCCCAGCACGGTCAGCGCGTCCCCCTCAGGAAGGACCCCGCACGATGGAGAAGCACAGCCTCCGACGCCGCAAGGCGCTCGGGATCGTCGCCGGCATCGCCGCCGTCACGGCCCTCACCGCCGCCTGCAGCGGAGCCCCCGCGCCGACCGCGTCGGGCAGCGCGACGGCCCAGACCTCGGGCTTCACCGTCGACACGCCGACCCCGACGACGGACGCCGGCAACGTCGTGTGGGCGACCTACCGCGAGACCCAGACCCTCGACCCGATCCAGGGCTTCGACTACCCCGAGCAGACCGCTGACTCGATCCTCTGCGACTCGCTGCTGCGTCAGAAGAACGACATGTCCTACGGCGACGGCCTGGGCAAGCTCACGCAGCCCTCCGACACGGAGTTCGACTTCGAGATCAACGCCAACGCGAAGTTCTGGGACGGCACGCCGGTGACGGCCGCGGACGCCGTCTTCAGCCTGAAGCGGGCGGCCGACCCGAAGGGCGGCGGCTTCTACGCGGCCGTGTTCGACCGGGTGAAGTCCATCGAGGCCACGGGCGACAAGACGCTCAAGATCACGCTCACCCAGCCCGACTACTGGCTGCTCGGCGAGCTCTCGTCGACGCCCGGCGAGATCGTCCAGCAGAAGTACGCCGAGGCCAAGGGCAAGGACTTCGGCACGGTGTCCGGCGGCACGATGTGCTCCGGCCCGTTCAAGCTCGACTCCTGGCAGACCGGCAAGGGCGTCAAGATGGTGCCCAACGCCGACTACTGGGACTCCTCGATCCCCAAGCCCAAGCTGACGAGCCTCACGCTCATCGGCGTGCCTGACGACGCGACGCTGACCGCGGGCATCAAGACCGGTGCGATCGACGGCGGCTACGCCATCGCGCTGTCGACCTTCGCCCAGCTCACGTCCGACCCGAACGTGAAGGTCTACCAGGGCGCGCCGTTCCTGGCGGCCGCCATGGTCATCAGCGCCACGAAGGGCCCGCTCGCCGATCCCAAGGTGCGTCAGGCCGTGAGCCTGGCGCTGGACCGCAAGGGCATCATCAACACCGTGTTCCGCGGCGCCGGCAACATCCCGCACGCCCTCCAGGCGTCCGGCACCTGGGGCACCGCCGTCGACACCTTCAAGACCGGCTACGACGCGCTCCCCGCGATGGACCAGGACCTCGCCAAGGCCCAGGAGCTCGCCAAGTCCCTGAATGTCGCGGGCCAGACCGTGACCATCGGCGCCTCGAGCGGCATCCCGTCGCTCAACTCCGAGGCGCTGGCGTTCAAGGCCGCGTGCGAGGCGATCGGCCTCAAGGTCGAGATCCAGAACGTCAGCCCGTCCAACTACATCAACTACTTCATCGACCCCAAGGCCTGGGGCTCGGTCGACGCGTTCGCCACGTCGAACTACGGCGACTACGCCGACCCGGCGGGTCTCTACAAGTCGATGGCGGCCAAGGGCGGCTCGCAGAACTTCAGCGGCTGGACCGACCCGCAGGTGGAGACGGCGCTGAACGCGGCGCGCAGCGAGAAGGACGACACCAAGCGCGCCCAGGACGTC